>WFYM01000017.1 GCA_015490115.1 Aquificaceae bacterium | reverse complement strand
TCGCCATATACTCGTTGAGACAAAGGGCTGCCCTTATCCCTTTGAACTTGTTCGCCGTTATGGACATCCCTATCCCGGTCCCGCAGACGAGTATACCCCTGTCCGCCTCCCCCCTCTGGACCGCTAAGGCGACGTCCCTTGCGAAGATGGGATAGTGGGTCGAGTCCTCCGAGTCCGTTCCGAAGTCTATGACCTGATAGCCCTTCGAGATCAGGAACTCCTTTATCCTCTCCTTCAGGTGGTATCCCGCGTGGTCCGAGCCTATAGCTACTTTCATTTCCCGTTTAAAATTATAATGTTCCCTAACCTCATAATTTTAATCTTCGTCGAGGAGCATTTCCCCCTCCACCGTGTAGTAGGGTCTCTCGTAAGAGGAGTAGTAGTAGGGTGTGTAGGCTACGAACTCCCCCGCACAGGTGTCGACACCCTTGAACGCCGGTCTTATGCCGAATTTTTTCCTCAGCTCCCTCACCTCCTTTTCAGACATCCCCTTTATCTTGGCTATCTCCCTGTCCGCGTAGCCGAGTTCCTTAGCCCTCCTCAGTGTCTCCTCGTCGAGATCGGAACTCTTCAAGACCTCCTCGAACTTTACTATCTCCTCTATGTTGAAGAGGAACCAAGGGTCTATCTTCGTGTATTCGTATATCTCCTCGATTGAGAAACCTCTCCTTATCGCTTCCGCTATATACCAGAGCCTGTCCTCGTTGGGGACCCTGAGACCCTTTATAAGGTCCCTGTCAGAGCAGGTGATCCTCGGGAAGGAGAGACCGTAGCGGTCGAGTTCGAGACTCCTTACGGCTTTCAAGAGGGCTTCCTTGAAAGTCCTTCCTATAGCCATAACTTCTCCGACGGACTTCATCATGGTTGTGAGGGTCCTGTCAGCCTCCGGAAACTTCTTGAAGTCGAACCTCGGTATCTTGACGACGACGTAGTCTATGGAGGGTTCGAAGGAGGCGGGTGTGAACTTGGTTATGTCGTTCTTCAGCTCGTCGAGGGTGTAGCCGACGGCGAGCTTCGCAGCTACCTTAGCTATCGGGAATCCGGTAGCTTTGGAGGCGAGGGCGGAGGATCTCGACACCCTCGGGTTCATCTCTATCACGTAGAAGTCTCCGTTTTCGGGACTTACCGCGAACTGTATGTTAGATCCACCCGTGTCCACACCTATCTCCCTGATGACAGCTATGGCAGCGTCCCTCAAGATCTGATACTCCTTGTCGGTGAGGGTCTGGGCTGGTGCGACCGTTATGGAGTCTCCCGTGTGGACACCCATAGGGTCGAAGTTCTCTATGGAGCAGACTATTATCACGTTGTCCGCCCTGTCCCTTATCACCTCGAACTCGAACTCCTTCCAACCTATCAGGGACCTGTCGAGGAGAACCTGACGTATGGGAGAGGTCCTGAGGGCTACGCTGAGCTTCTCCTTGAACTCCTCCATGTTGTAAGCTATCGATCCACCCGTCCCTCCGAGGGTAAAGGCCGGTCTCAGTATCACGGGAAGACCTATCTTCTTTACAGCTTCGATACCCTCCTCCTCGGAGGAGACGACGACGCTCTCCGGGACCTTGAGACCTATGTTTTTCATAGCCTTCCTGAAGAGGTCCCTGTCCTCACCCTTCCTTATAGCTTCGTAGCTCGCCCCTATCATCTCAACACCGTATCTTTCGAGGACACCCTCCTCGTAGAGCTGAACAGCCAAGTTGAGGGCTGTCTGACCACCCAAAGTCGGAAGAAGGGCGTCGGGTCTCTCCACCTTTATGATCTGCTCCAAAACTTCCGGAACTAAAGGCTCTATGTAGGTCCTGTCCGCTATCTCCGGATCGGTCATTATGGTAGCGGGGTTTGAGTTTACGAGGACAACCTCGAAACCCTCTTGCTTTAGAGCTTTGCAGGCTTGGGTCCCTGAGTAGTCGAACTCGGCAGCTTGACCTATGACTATAGGACCCGAACCTATTATCAATATCTTCTTCAGGTCCTTTCTTTTTGGCATTAAAAATGATATTATAGTAAACGACTAATCAGACCGAAGGAGGGACGGATATGAAAAAGCCCACTCACTTCCTCTCGGCGGCAGTCCTCGGGACAGGTATCCTTTTCCTCCAGTCCTGCGCCACGAAGTCGGATCTCGAAGCCCTAAGGTCCGAGATCGAAGCCCTCAAGAAGGAGACTCAGCAGGTAAAAGAGGAGACAGCTCAGTTAAAGAGTGAGGCTGAGGAGATAAGGAGGCTCGCTGAGGAGATAAGCAGGAAGGTGGAGGAGCACGCGAGCGACACGAGCATCCACTACACAAAGTGATCAGGAGGGAAGAGGATGAGAAGGGAGCTGGTGGCGATCCTCCCGCTGTTAGTAGTATCTGGTGCCTTCATCGCGAACCAATCCTGCGCTACGAAGTCAGCCCTCGAGGAGGTCGAAAAGGAAACTGAGGTCCCGAAGAGGAACCTCGAAGAGGCGAGGAGGAACTTGGAGGAGACGAGGGGTATACTCGGTGAGGCGAGGAGCATACTCGAATCCGCAAAGGAGAAGCTCGAAAGACACATAGCGAACAAAGAGATCCATACACCTCCCCCTCCCCCAGCACCTGCGGAAGAGGAAAAGAAGGAAGTCGTTGTAGGTTTGGCTCTCGAGTATAAGGTGTGGAAGGTTGGGTGGTGCGATACCCTCTGGGACATATCGGAGAAGGTATACGGGAACTCCCTCTACTGGCCCGCCATATACGAACTCAACAGGGAAAAGATAGGAGACGACCCGTGGATCCTGACTCAAGGAACCCTTCTAAAGTACAAGGTGAAGCTGACCGAGGAGGAGAAGGACAGGGCTGTCAAGGAGGCTATAGCTTGGGACCTTAAGTTCAAGGACAGACCGAGGTCCCCCAAGTGTCCGCCTAAGTGATCACTCCCACTCTATCGTCGAGGGCGGCTTTGAGGATATGTCGTAGACCACCCTGTTTACACCCTCCACCTCGCTCACTATCCTCCTCATGACCCTGTCGAGGAAGTCGTGGGGAAACCTGAACCAGTCCGCCGTCATCCCGTCTACGCTCTCCACAGCCCTCAGAGCTATAACCTTCTCGTAGGTCCTCGCGTCCCCCATAACACCCACTGTCCTTATAGGGAGTAAAACGGCGAAAGCTTGCCAGACCTTGTCGTAGAGACCGCTCCTTTTCAGCTCTTCTATGAATATGCGGTCCGCCCTCCTCAGGATCTCGAGGTTCTCCCGAGTTACCTCACCCACTATCCTGACCGCGAGTCCGGGACCGGGGAAGGGGTGCCTCTTTAGGATCTCTTCGGGAACTCCGAGGATCTTGCCTATTTTCCTGACTTCGTCTTTGAAGAGTTCCCTCAAAGGTTCGAGGAGCTTCAGCTTCATCCTCTCGGGGAGACCTCCCACGTTGTGGTGTGTCTTTATCTTGGCGGACCCAGCTATCCCAGCACTCTCCACAACGTCCGGATATAAAGTCCCCTGAAGTAAAAACTCGGCTCCCTTTATCTTCCCGGCTTCCCTCTCGAAGACCTCGACGAAGGTGTTCCCGACTATCCTCCTCTTCTCCTCCGGGTCCTCAACGCCCTTCAGCCTCCTCAGGAACTCATCACCAGCCTCCACCACTTTAAAGGGAAGACCGAGCTTCTTTAAGTTCCTTTCCACCTCTTCCCTCTCTCCCAGCCTCAGAAGTCCGTGGTCTATGAAGAAGCAGTGGAGCCTGTCACCCACAGCCCTGTAAACGAGAAGGGAGGCGACGGTCGAGTCCACACCCCCTGAGATGGCGGCGACGACCTTAGCCCTCCCGACCCTCTCCCTTATCTCCTCCACCTTCTCCTCAACGAAGTTTCCCATGTCCCAGTTCTTTTCAGCTTTGCATACCCTAAAGAGGAAGTTGGAAAGGATCTCCCTCCCGTAGGCTGTGTGGGTGACCTCGGGGTGGAACTGGACGCCGTAAATTTTCCCCCTCTTCACGACCGCGTAAGGGGAGTTTTCGGAGACAGCGATCCTCTCGAAGCCCTCGGGAAGTGTGGATACCCTGTCCGCGTGGCTCATCCAAACGTCGAACTCGGCTGGTATCCCTTCGAAGAGGGGATCTTTAGAGACTACCTTCAGCTTCGCCCTTCCGTATTCTTGCTTCTTAGCCCTTTCCACCTTTCCACCGAGCTGGTGAACTATAACTTGAAGACCGTAACATATCCCGAGTATGGGTATGCCAAGGTCGTATACCCTCCCGTCGGGAAGGGGAGCGCCCTCTTCGTAAACGGAGGCTGGACCCCCTGAGAATATCAGGCAGTAAGGGTCCTTCTCCTCAACGGTTCTCAGGATGTCCTTCCAGTGAACTATCTCGCTGTAGACGCCGAGTTCCCTCACCCTCCTCGCTATCAGCTGGACATACTGGGAGCCGAAGTTGACGACGAGAACCGGTCTCCTTCGCATGTCTATAATCATACAAAAGTCACCAGCTGACCTCCTTCCAGAGGATGAAGGAACCCTTAAAGCTCGGGACCTCAACCCTGTAAACCCTGTAGCCGTAATCTTGTAACCACTTCTCCCTTAGCTCCCTTCCCTTCATCACGAAGACGTATCGTGAGGAAAGGTCTTCTAAGAGGGGAGCTACCTTCTCGAACTTCCCGAGCGCCCTCGCAACCACTATGTAAAACTTCTTCCTCACCTCCTCAGCCCTCCCGCATATGACCCTGTATCTTTCCCCGATCTTCAACTTCAAAAACTCGAGGAAGCTGCATTTCTTCGAAGACGACTCTATTAAGGTAAGCTCCAAGTCTTTTAAGTATATCTTCAGGGGAACTCCCGGAAAGCCCGCACCGCTTCCCACATCCGCCAGCTCCTTCCCCCTCCAGTCTATACCGAGGTCCTCGAAGCACCTCGCGAGGGTGAGGGAGTCGACGAAGTGCCTAAGAACTATATCCTTTTTATTCTTCTCACCGACGAGGTTGTGGACCCTGTTCCACCTCAAAAGCTCCTTAAGGTATAGGGAGAACTTCCTGAGCTGATCCTCGTCGAGGTGAAACCCCTCCTCGGAGAAGATCTCCTCAAGGGAGGATCCTGCTGAGGACATCCTCCACAACCCTCTTAGGGTTTGGGTCTTTGTATATCTCCCTTCCCATGACGATCATGTCGGCACCGTTCCTTACAGCTTCCTCAGGTGTTTTCACCCTCCTCTGGTCTTCGGGGGAAGATTTCAGCCTCACCCCCGGGACTACGGTAAAGAGTCCCGTCTTCTCCTTTACCTTCCTCACCTCCTCTCCCGAGCAGACGACACCGTAAAGACCCTTTTCCTTTGCGAGGAGTGAGAGGTGAAGGACAGCCTCTTCAACTGAGCGAAACCCGAGCTTCACAGCTTCGAGGTAGTCTTCTCCGTGGCTCGTCAAGAGGGTAACGCCGAGGAGCTTTACCTTAAGGGCGGTCTTCGACGCAGTTTCGAGAACTTCAGGACCCGAGAGTGTGTGGACCGTGAGGTAGTCAGCCCCTAAGCTTTCGGCGACGGATACAGCCCTTGCCACCGCGGTCGGTATGTCGTGGAGCTTAAGGTCGAGGAAAACCTCCTTCCCTCTGTCCTTTATGTGTTTTATTACACTCGGACCGCAGCTGAGGAGAAGGGAAGGACCTACTTTGAAGACTACGGGAAGGTCAAGGAGGGAGTCAACGAGCTTCAAAGCTTCCTCAGGTCCGAGGTCCAAAGCTACACAGAGCTTGGGCATGGGAATATTTTAGAGGACCGAAAGGTAAGTCTTCCTTATCGAGTCCCTTCGGAGGAGGTCCTCTGATCTTCCCTCGTCCACAACCTCACCGAGGTCGAAGACGTAAGCCCTGTCTGATATGTCGAGGGCGAGGGAGACCTCCTGCTCCACGATCAGCATCGATATCCCCTCCTCCTCCCTTATCCTCGTCAGGATGTTTGCGAGCCTGTCTACGACGGCGGGAGCGAGACCCAAAGAAAGCTCGTCTATCATAAGGAGCTTCGGCTCGCTCATCAAAGCCCTACCTATGGAGAGCATCTGCTGCTGTCCCCCCGAGAGGTCTCCCGCGAGTTCCCTCCTCTTCTCGTAGAGTTCCGGAAAGTAAGAGTAGACCCTCTCGAGGTTCTCCTTCGCCTTTTCCTTCTTTACCCAAGCACCGAGGAGTAGGTTTTCCTCTACGGTCATGCCGAGGAAGAGCTTTCTCCCTTCCGCGGCGAGGGCTATACCGAGCTTTACCCTCTCCTCGGGAGGGAGGTCCTCTACGTGCCTCTCCATGAACTTCACCGTCCCTCCCCAAGGCTTTAAAGTTCCTATCAGGACCTTCAGAAAGGTGCTTTTCCCGGAGCCGTTCGATCCGAATATGGCAACTATCTCCCCCTCCTCCACGTGGAGGCTAACCGATCTTAAGACCTGAACGTCTCCGTAGCCCGCTTCAAGATCGCTGACCTCGAGGAGCCTCATACCTCTCACCCAAGTAAGCTTTTACGACCTCCTCGCTCTTTGCCATACCCTCAGGATCACCCTCGTATATTATCCTCCCCTCGCTGAGGACTATGACCCTCTTGGTTATCTGGAAGAGGGCTTTTAAAACGTGTTCGACGAGGACCATGGCTACTCCGGTCTCCGAGTGTATCTTCTTGAGGAGTTCCAGAATTTCCCTTACCGAAACCGGGTTGAGACCCGCAAAGACCTCGTCGAGTAAAAGGACCTTAGGCTCCACGGATATAGCCCTTGCAAGCTCGAGCCTCTTCCTCTGAGCCAAGGAGAGGTTCCCAGCCTTTCTGTCCTTCAGCTCAAAAAGCCCAACCATCTTTAAGATCTCCTCAGCCTTTCTCTCGTCAGCACCACCGCCCCCGTAGTGCATGGGTATGATCACGTTCTCGAGGACGGTCAAGTTAGAAAAGAGCCTCGTGATCTGGAAGGTCCTCCCCATCCCCATCCTCGCCCTCTGGTGGGGCTTCAGTCTGTCTATCCTCCTGCCCATGAAGAGAACGCTTCCAGAATCCTGCCTAACTATACCGGTGAGGACGTTGAGGAGTGTAGTCTTCCCTGAGCCGTTGGGACCAACTATCCCCAGTATCTCCCCCTTCTCCAAGGTAAAGCTCACCTCCTTGAGGACCCTGTTTCCCCCGAAGCTCTTAGAGACCCTTTCCACCTTCAGGAGGCTCATCTCCTCCATATACCCCTTGGTATGATAAGCACAATGAGGACTATGAGAAGTCCCAAAACTACACCGTGAACCTTAGGAAACCTTCCCCAGAGGACCTCGGAAAGAAATTCGAGGGTAAAGGCTCCGAGGAGGGGACCGGCTACAGTCCCTACACCTCCGAGTAGCAAAGCTACGAAGATCTTAACTGAAAGCAGAGGGTCGAACATGGAGGTGGGGTCTATGTAGGTTATCCAGTAGGCGTATACACCGCCCGAAAGACCCGTGATCAGCGCCATCATTGAGAAGGAGACGCTCTTGAAGAGGACCGTATTCACACCCATAGTCTCGGCGGCGGTCTCGTCCTCCCTTATGGCTTTCAGGGCGTAGCCGAAGGTAGACCTCTCCACATAAACGTTGAGGAGGAAGGCAAAGATCGTCAGCAACAAAAAGAGGTAAAAGAATATAAGGTATCCCCCCGGACCTACGTATATGGGAAGGTTTATCCCCTGAGCGCCTCCCGTGAACTCGAGGTTCGCTACAAGCTCACCGAGGGCGAGCTGGAGGGCTAAGGTAGTTATGGCGAAGTAGTGGCTCTTTAGCCTCATCAGGGGAGGGGCTATGAGGAGGGCAAAGAGGGCTGAGACAACTCCCCCGATCGGGAGGGAGACCCAAAAGGGGAGTCCGAGGTCCTTCATGAGGAGGGCTGTCGTGTATCCGCCGATCCCGAAGAAGGCGACACAACCGAAAGCAGGGTATCCGGTGTATCCGAGGAGTATGTTCTGGGCGAGGGAGAGGGAAGAGAGCATGAGGGAGAGGGTGAGGACCCTCTCCCAGTAGTCGGTAAGGAGAGGGGGTAAAAGTCCCATAGCGAGGAGCAGAAAGAAGATCAGCCTCTCATACTTCCCCATAGTACTTACCGCCGAGCAGTCCCCTCGGTCTTATGAGGAGAAAGAGGAACATAACAAGGAGGGAGGCGAAGAACTTCCACCCCTCTCCGAGGTAGAAGGCTGTGAAGACCTCAAGAAAGCCGAGGAAGAGACCTCCCGCGAGGGCGCTCTCCACCCTTCCGAGACCTCCGACTATGCTGACGAGAAAAGCCTTCACCGTCAGCATACCCCCGTCGAAGGGTGTGAAACCCTGAAGGACACCGTAGAGGTTCCCCGAAGAGAAGGCTATGCCGGTTCCGAGACCTGACGTGACTGCGAATACCTTTCCGGGGGAGATCCCCACTATCTGCGCCCCCTCCCTGTCGAGGGCGACAGCCCTTATAGACCTTCCCGTCCAAGTCTTCTGGAGGAGTACGTAGACAGCTCCGGTAAGGAGAAGGGAGAGGAAGAAGACGAGGACCTTCACCTCGGTGACTATAACGGGTCCGATTACGAAGCTCCTCTCAGCGTAAGGGACGTCTATGGACCTTATGTCAGCTCTGAAGATCAGGTTGAGCAGGTTAGAAAGGAACACGTCAAGACCGAAGGTGAGGATAAGGACCATAAAAGGTTCGAGCCTCATCACCCTGTCTATTAGGACCCTCTGGAGTAGGACGCCGAAGGAAAGTCCGAGCAAGAAGGAGAAGGGTATGGAAAGGAGAGGATCCACACCCAAGCCCGTGTATAAGGTATAAGCTGTGTAGGCACCGAGGATTATGTAGGTCCCGTAGGCGAGGTTTATTATGTTAAGAACTCCCCACATGAGGGAAAAACCAAGTGACATGAAGGCGTAGAAGGTTCCGAGGAGCAAGGACTCAAGAATTAGCTGGGGAAGGATACCCATCTATTCCCAAGGGGGTTTGGGGTATACGGGTTCCGCCTCTTTGAAGGGGTATACGGTGACGGGTCTCCCATTTTGGATCTGGACGACAGCCATCGGCTTTGTGACTATCTTACCCGTCTCGTCGAATCCTATAACACCGTAGAAGGTCTCCACCTTCATCTTGAGAAGCTCTTTCCTTACCTTCTCCACGTCGAGGGTCCCAGCCCTCTCCAGAGCTATCTGGAGGGCGAGGGCTGCTGCGGTTCCTCCGGCGGAGTGGTATTCCGGATCCTCACCGTATTTCTTCCTGTAAGCCTCCACGTATCCCTTCGTATCCCCGAAGAGGGGATCCTTGTAGTTAAAAGCTTTCGACCACTGAACGGGTCCGAATATATACTCCGCATCCTTTCCGAGGGCTTTCACAAAAGCCGGAACGGGAGGTCCTACGGTGAGACCGACGAACTTGGGGTTTATCTTGAACTGCTTCAGCTGTTTGACAACGAGGACGGAGTCCCTGAAGTGACCGGCACCTATCACTATATCGGGGTTTTTCGCCCTTATCTTTATCATCAAAGAGGAGAGGTCCTGAGCGCCCTTCGGGTAGCTCTCGAAGAGGACTACCTTCAGACCCTTTTCTTTCGCCCTCTCCAAAGCTCCCCTCGCAGCGTCCTCCGAGAATATGTCCTTCTCGTAGATTATGGCTACCGTTTTCGGCTTCGGCTTTAAGCTAACCGCAAGGTCTATAAGGTTCTTACCGTAGTCGGGTGCGGTGTTGAAGACGCCGAAGATATATTTGTATCCTTGCTTGTATATCTTCGAAGAAGCTCCTCCACCCTGAACCATAAGGGCTTTGTGTTTTTCAACTATCCCCGCGGCTGCGAAGACCTGAGCGCTCCCGTAGGGACCCAGGATGAACCTCACACCGTCCTGAGTTATCAGCTTTTCAACGAGCTTAGCTGTGGTCTTCGGATCGCTCTGGTCGTCGTAGTAGATGATCTCAACCTTGTAGCGCTTGTCCCCTATCTTTATGCCTCCTCTTCTGTTCACCGTTTCCTTCCAGAGTTCGTAGCCTCTCCTCAAAAGCTCCCCCTCCTTGGCGTATTTACCGGTAAAAGATACGGCAGCTCCGAGCTTTAAGACCTCCTGAGAGAAGGCAAGGCTAATGAGGAGTGCGAAGATCAACCACATCTTCCCACCTCCTCACTTCTCGATTATTGTCTCATCAACCTTCATGCCGAAGTGCCTTCCGGCTTCCTCAACGTATCCGAGGACCTCGTCCCCTTCCTTTAGTTCCGCGATCGAAACGGGAGTCCCGTCGGGTCTCGTGAGCCTTATAGTTTCCGCGTTCTGGAGTATACAGCTCAGCTTCTTGTCCTCGAACCTCCCCTCCACGAGGACCATGGGTCTCCTCTCCACCTTCGACCTTCCCACGTAAACGACCCTTCCCTTCCCCTCGTGGTTGTAAACCATGACCCTGTCACCCGCCCGAAGCTCGCAGAGGTATTTGGTCCTGTTTTCCGGAACCCTGATATACATGTGGACGGCACCCGCGTTCACCCTGAAAGGTCTCGAAGCGACATAGGGGTTTTCTTCTGTCTCCGCGTGGACGAGGAACATACCGCCTGACGAGTTCCCGACGAGCATCCCCTCCCCCCTCGTCATAAGGGATACGGTGTCGACACAGACCCTGTCTCCGAGACCGAGGGGAAGTATCTTCGTTATCCTCACGGTTATCAAGGGTAGCGTCTCAGCTTCACCCTCTATTAACTTCGAGACCCTCTTTATCTCGTTTATGTCTTCGGTCTTTAAAACCACACCCTTTACACCTTTTTCCAAGGTCTCGAAGGCGAGCTTCGCCTCCTCAGAATCTTTCACAACAGCGTAAAGCTCCTCCCTCTGGGCTATCAGGTTCTCCAAGGGTATTACCTTCCAGTCGGTCGTCTCCACTATGACCTTGACGTTGGGAGGGTATTTGGCAGCCCTCTCCTCGTCCTCTTTACTCTCTATCTTTACGTGGACCACCTCCTCACCGAACTTGAGGTCTCCTTTTGGGGACACAACGGTTATTCTCGCTAATTTTTTCACCTCCTTCGCCTTCTCCTCGTCGGGAATTACGACCGCCGTAGCACCTGACTCTATAGCTGTTGTCACCAGCTTCTTGTCGTAGGGTTCAACCCAGACCCAAAGTTCCTTCATGGGATAAAAGTATAGTATAATCTGTTAACGTTTTCTTTTCCCTCGACGCTTATGCGGACAGGAAAGCCGAGAAGGCGATCAAAGGACTTGTCTCCAAGTTCGACTTGAAAGGGAAGTCCTGGAGCTCACAGCTCGCAGATCTCCTGAACCTGAGGGTGGAACACGAGAGATAAATGAAGTAACTTATTAAAAGCCATGTTCGAGAGAGCCAAGGGAGTTATCAAGAAAATAACTCTCGAGGTCATATAT
>WFYM01000016.1 GCA_015490115.1 Aquificaceae bacterium | reverse complement strand
GAAGCTAAGGTCCCTTTCCATCCCTAAATAATTTAGCGGGAGGAGTAGAAGCGGTCCACCTCTTTCAGTATCTCCTCTAAAGAACTCACGTGCTTTACACCCTCCACCTTGTGGGTCCTGTAGCCCACTATGAACTTGCCGAGGATCAGGGCGTAGGCTATCTCGGAGAGGGTCCCCCACTGACCCCCCACCGCTACCACCATGTCTCCCGTCGCGACAACTATCGGGTTCCTGTTCCAGCTCATACCCGTGTTTACCTTTATGTCAACGTAAGGGTTAGCTTCGTGACCGTCGTAAGAAGGCATGATCCCTACAGTCAGCCCTCCCTCCTCTTTCGCCCCCTTGCATACCGCCTCCATAACTCCCGTCCTCCCGCCGCAGACGACGACGATCTTCCTCTTTGCCAGCTCCCTCCCCAATTTGTAGGCTACCTCGTATTCCTCTTCCGTCGCTTTAGAGGAACCTATGACGGATACCACCTTCATGTCTCTCCTGCTACCTTTATGTGGACTTCTCTGAGTTGCTCGGGGGTTACCTCTCCCGGTGCTGAGGTAAGCATGCATATGCCTTTTTGGGTCTTCGGGAAGGCTATGACGTCCCTTATGGAGTCGAGACCCCTCATGAGAGCCACCATCCTGTCGAGACCGAAGGCAAAGCCCCCGTGGGGCGGCGCTCCGAACCTGAGGGCTTCGAGGAGGAAGCCGAACTTCTCCCTCGCCTCCTCTTCGCTTATGCTAAGGAGTTTAAATACAACCTCTTGAAGGTCCCTCCTGTGTATACGTATAGAACCTCCTCCCACCTCCTCTCCGTTTATGATAAGGTCGTAAGCCCTCGCCCTTACGGAGTGGACTATCCTCTTCCTCTCTTCGAGGTCTTTTACGTTCAAAGCTTCTTTTAGCTTCTCTTCGTCCCCCTCCTTGGGTGCTGTGAAGGGGTGGTGGAGGGAGACGAACCTCCCCTCCTCCTCGTCCCACTCCATAAGGGGGAAGTCGACGACCCAAAAGACGTCCCACCTTGACCTGTCCGCAAGGTTATACTTCTCCCCGAGGTGGTTCCTCAAAGCTCCGAGTATCCTGTGGACCTCATTTACCGGTCCGGCGGAAAAGAGTATCAGATCTCCTTCTTCCGCACCCGTTCTCCTTAAGATACCTTCTATCTCAGAATCGGAGAGGAACTTGGTTATAGGTGATGTGAGCTTCCCGGGTTCCACCTTTATCCAAGCGAGACCCTTACCCCCGAGACCCCGAACGAACTCGGTAAGCTCGTCTATCTCTTTTCTCGAGACGTTTTTACCTTTCAGGTTTACAGCCTTCACGACCCCTCCCGAATCCACGGCGGTCCTGAAGACCTTAAACTCGCTTTCCTTAAAAAGATCCGTAAGTTCGCATATCTCGAGACCGAACCTCCTGTCTGGCTTGTCGGTCCCGTATTTTGATACAGCCTCATCGTATGTAACCCTCTCGAAGGGTGTTTGAAGTTCGACACCGAGGAGTTCTTTGAAGAGCTTTGCAACGAGCCTCTCCGCAACATCCATCACCTCCTCTTCGCCGACGAAGGACATCTCGAAGTCTATCTGGGTAAACTCCGGCTGGCGGTCAGCCCTCAAGTCTTCATCCCTGAAGCACCTCACTATCTGGAAGTATTTGTCGAAACCAGCGACCATGAGTATCTGCTTGAAGAGCTGGGGAGACTGGGGAAGGGCGTAGAACTTGCCCGGATGGAGCCTCGAAGGGACTATGAAGTCCCTCGCACCTTCCGGTGTAGACCTTGTGAGGAAAGGTGTCTCTATCTCGACGAACCCCTCCTCCTCGAAGAACCTCCTCGTTATCCTGCAGAACCTGTGCCTGAAGAGTAAGTTCTCCTTCATGGACTCGCGTCTCAGGTCTATGTATCTGTATTTCAGCCTCGTCTCCTCGGAGACGTTTACCTCCTCCTCAACAGGGAAGGGAGGGGTATCGGAGGTGTTGAGGACCTTAATTTCCTTTGCCTTTATCTCCACGTATCCTGTCTTTATTTTGGGGTTCTCGGTTCCGGGTGGTCTCTTCCTTACCTCACCCCTCACACAGAGGACCCACTCTGGTCTTACCTTTTCCGCCTTCTCGTAGACTTCGGGGTCCTCCCTTTCCTCGACTACTACCTGAACTACCCCCTCCCTGTCCCTGAGGTCTATGAAGATCACACCTCCGTGGTTCCTGACCCTGTGGACCCAACCGCATACCCTCACCTCCCTCCCCACGTCCTCTAAGGAGACCTCACCGCAGTATCTGTCCCTCCTGAAGCTCCCGAGATTTTCTACCATAAAGGAATATTATCACTTGAAGCTGAGTATGTAGTCCGCAAGGGCTGAAAGCTCCTCGTCCGAGAGACCCTTGAGCATGGTGAGCTGGGGCTTCATTATGGCGAACTTAGCTGGATCGACTATGGGCTGAGCTTGACCTTTCAGGAACTTCACGAGCTGATCCTTCTTGCCCGCGTAAGCTTGCGCCATCTTCTTCAGGGAGGGACCTACCGTGTCAGCGTTAGGTTGGTGGCAGGAGGCACAGCCCTTAGCTTTGAATATGGAAGCTCCGTCGGCTGCGAGGGCGGTCCCACCCGCGATTGCAAGGATAAGCACAAACTTCCTCATACCCTTACCTCCTTGAAATTCTAATATTATAATCATACATCATTTTTTATCCTCGATAGGGTTGCACCTGTTTACGGAGCCGAAGCAGTCGGGACAAAGGTCGAAGAAGACCAAAAGTCCGAGACCCCCTATCATCATGTTTACCTGAGTTATGACTAGGTTCTCCTGCCTGTCCGGAAGTATCTGGTATTCTTCAAGTTCTTTGCCGCAGGCTGTCTTGTTCTCCGCGTCCCCGAGCTTGTGGAACTGAAAGACGAGCCTCTTGGTTCTCCTGCACTTCATCCACCTCGGTTTGAGGTCGAGGATGACGAAGTTTATCTGGGCTTTCTCGTCGACGAGCTTCGCCTTTTCTACCAACTTCTTGAACCTTTCGGGATCTGTCATCTTCCTCCTCCCATCGTGTTATTATATGAGCGGTCGGAGAGGAGAAGATGATACCGATTAGGGACATAAACCCTTCGAGGAGCTTTCCCGTAGTGAACGTCTCGATCATAGTGATCTGCTCCCTCGTTTGGCTCCACGAGTGGAGGCTCTCGGACAAGGTTCTCCTTACCTTCGAGGGTCCCGTAAACGCCTTCGAAGCCTTCATAAGGAAATACGGTCTCGTCCCCTCCGAGATATTAGAAAGACCCTATACTCTGTTTACCCACATGTTCCTGCACGGTGGCTGGTTCCACATAATCGGGAACATGTGGTTCCTTTGGGTCTTCGGAGACAACGTTGAAGACAGACTGGGGAAGCTGAGATACATACTGTTTTATATTTCCTGCGGTCTCGGGGCTGCCCTCGCCCAGACTGCAGTCAGCCTCGCCTTCGGCGGCGGTAACGTCCCCATGGTCGGAGCGAGCGGTGCTGTGAGCGGTGTCCTCGGTGCTTACATGAGGATGTTTCCCCACGCGAGGGTCCTCGCCCTCGTTCCCGTTTTCTTCTTCCTCACCTTCGTCGAGATACCGGCTCTTGTCTTCATAGGACTTTGGTTCCTAATCCAGCTGGTAAACGGCATAGTTTCCCTTCCTATGGTAGGTCTGGGCGGCGTCGCTTGGTACGCCCACATAGGGGGTTTTATCGTCGGATACCTGCTGATAGGCAGGTTCCTCCCGGCGAGGAGATATTATTATTAGATGAAGTATGAGTATGTAACGGAGAAAAGTGAGCTGACGAGGTGCCTCCCGAAGCTCGAGGGTTCCCCTTACCTCTTCCTCGACACTGAGACAGCGGGTGACAAGATAAGGCTCATCCAGATCGGGAACGAGGAGGAGATATTCGTAATAGACCTTTTCGAGATACCTTCAGCTGTTGAGCCTTTGAGGGAGCTGATCTCGAAAAAGGGTGTGGTCGGTCACAACTTAAAGTTCGATCTTAAGTTCCTATATCCCTTAGGTATAGAGCCTTTTGCCACCTTCGACACTATGGTGGGTAGCTACCTCCTCGGCTTTGAGAGGCACTCCCTCGGTCACCTCGCGGAGGTCATACTCGGAAGAGCTGTCGACAAGTCTTTGCAGCTCTCGGACTGGTCGAGGACGGTCCTCACACCCCAGCAGATAGAGTACGCCGCAACGGACGTCCTCGTAGTGAGGGAGATATTCAAGAGGATGGTCGAAAAGCTAAACTCCCTCCCCAGTCCCGACAGGGGACAGGAGCTTTTAAGGACGAGGACCGCTAAAGTATTCGGACTTACAAACCCTGTCGCCATAGTTGAGATGGCTTTCGTTCAGGAGGTGGCAAAGCTCGAGATGAACGGTCTTCCCGTCGACACGGAAGAGATAGAGAAGCTCTCGAGGGAATACGAGAAGAAGCTTCAGAAGATGATAATGGACTTTTACGTGAGATACAGGGTTGACCCTATGTCCCCGAAGCAGGTGGGTTCCTTCCTGAAGAACAAGGTGGGTCTCGACCTACCCGAAACGGAAAAGGGGAACATATCCACCGACGACAGGGTCCTCGCGGAGTTTTCTCACGTGAAGGAAGTAAAGGAGATACTCGAGATAAGGAAGACTAAAAAGAGCCTCGACAAGCTAAAGGAGATAAGTTCCTTCGTGAGGGACGGGAGGGTATACCCTGAGTTCAAGCAAATAGGTGCTGTAACCGGGAGGATGTCGAGTTCGAACCCGAACGTCCAGAACATACCGAGGGACATGAGGTCCCTCTTTAAGGCTGAAGAGGGGAACCTATTTGTGATCGCGGACTTTTCACAGATAGAGCTGAGGATCGCAGCGGAATACGTAGGTGACACGAGCATGATAAGGGCTTTCAAAGAAGGGAAGGACCT
>WFYM01000015.1 GCA_015490115.1 Aquificaceae bacterium | reverse complement strand
CACTATGGTTATCCCGGATATGGCGTTGGCACCGGACATGAGGGGTGTGTGGAGGGTCGGCGGGACCTTCGTTATCACCTCAAAGCCGACGAACATGGAAAGGACGAAGACGGTGATATACATGGCTATGTCTTCCATCAGCCCACCTCCAAAAACTCCTTTATCCTCTCGCTCACAAGCTCACCCTCCCTAAAGAGCAGGGTCTCTTTGGCTATATCGTCTTCGGTGCTGATCCTTCCGTCCTTCAGTATCAAGTTGAGGAAGTTGAGCATGTTCTTTGAATACATAAGGCTGGCGTCGTAAGGGACCTCCGAGGGGAGGTTCAAAGCACCCACTATCTTCACACCGTATCTCTCGACCACCTTCCCCGGTTCCGTCAGCTCACAGTTCCCTCCCCTCTCAGCTGCGAGGTCTACTATAACCGACCCCCTCTTCATACCCCTTACCATGTCCTCAGTTATGAGGAGGGGAGCCTTCTTCCCGGGAACCACCGCCGTGCATATTACAAGGTCGCTCTTTGAAACCTGATCTTTCATCAGCTCCCTCTGCCTTTTGTAGAACTCCTCGTCCATAGCTTTAGCGTAACCTCCCTTGTCTTCAGCTTCTTCCGTCTCGAGACCGAGGCTCACGAACTTAGCCCCGAGGCTTTCTACCTGCTCCTTCACAGCTGGTCTTATGTCGTAGGCGTAGACGACAGCTCCGAGCCTCTTCGCTGTAGCTATGGCTTGGAGACCCGCAACCCCGGCTCCTATGACGAATACGTTCGCGGGAAGGACTGTCCCCGCAGCTGTCATGAGCATGGGGAACATCTTAGGGAGAAGGTCAGCTCCTATGAGGACAGCCTTGTAGCCGGCGACTGTAGCTTGAGAGGAGAGGGCGTCAACGCTTTGGGCTTTCGTAGTCCTCGGGACGAGTTCCACAGCGAAGGCTGTTATCCTGAGTTCCTTTACCTTCGGGAGAAGGTCCCGAACACCGAAGGGGTCGAGAAAACCTATCAAGGTCTTCCCTTCATAAGCCTTAGCTTCCTTCAGGAAGTTCTCCCTGTCTGCGGAGAGGTTCCTGACGGAGACGATAAGTTCCGACCTCTTCAGGACCTCCTCCCTCGAGGTGACCTCAGCTCCAGCCCTTTCGTATTCTTCGTCGGGAAAGCCCGCCCTCTCACCGGCACCCTTTTCCACCAAAACTTCATGACCCTTTTTCTTCAGCCTCTCCACGTCAGCCGGAACGAGGGCTACCCTCTTCTCGTTGGGATACCTCTCCTTCAGAACTCCCAGAAGCATGGAGTATAATTTTAGCATCCGTCCTATGGAGATACTCCTCGTAAAGGAAGTGAGAAAGTCTTTCGGAAAAGCCGAGGTCCTGAAGGGCGTTTCCTTCTCGGTGAGATCGGGTGAGGTCTTTGGCTTCGTGGGTCCGAACGGAGCCGGGAAGTCCACAACGATGAAGGTGATCATGGACCTTATAAGACCCGACTCGGGAGAGGTCCTCCTCTTCGGGAGACCAAGCTCCGATCCGGAGGTAAGGAAGAGGGTGGGCTTTCTCCCCGAACACCCCTACTTCTACACGAACGTAACAGGAAGGGAGTTTCTCAAGTTTCTCCAGCTCTCCCTCTACCCCGAAGGTAGCCTCTTCTGGGAGAGGGTGAGCTACTATGCGGAAAAGCTCCAGATAGACTGGGCTATGGACAAGAAGCTCTCCGAATACTCAAAGGGGATGCTCCAGAGGTTCGGGCTACTTCAGGCTGTCGTTGGAGAGCCTGAACTCCTCATCCTCGACGAACCCATGTCTGGACTCGACCCCATAGGTAGAAGGTTGGTGGCTGACCTCATACTCGAACTGAAAGAGAGGGGAAAGACCGTCTTCTTCAGCACCCACATACTCCCAGACGTTGAGAGGATATGCGACAGGGCTTGCGTGATCATAGACGGGAGGATAACGGACGTCGTCGAATCGGGAGAACTCCAGAACATAGAGGAGATATTCATGGAGAGGGTAAGGGAGATAGGGGTCAGGGAGGTCCTATGAGGTTCCTCTTGGGCTTCGCTTACATAACTTTAAAGGAGAACGTAAGGAGAAGGAGTTTCTACGGTGTTGTTGTCGTATACCTTCTCTCCCTCCTCTTTTCGAGGATGCTCATGGAATTCTCCCTTCAAGACCCCTCTAAGGTCCTCGCGGACTACAGCTATTCTTTCCTCAGCTTTTTCCTGTTCCTCTCCACCCTCTTCATAGCCACGGACACCATGGCAAAGGACATAGAGAAGAAGAGCGTATACCTCGTCCTCTCTAAGGGTGTGACGAGGGAAGCTTACCTTTTGGGGAGGGCTTTCGGGTTTTTCGTCTTTACCCTCTCCTTCGTTTTTGTCCTTGGTCTTTTCTTCCTCCTTATCGTCTGGTTCCTAAACGAGGTGACGGTCAGCGTCTTCAGGAAGGAGCTTCACTTGAGCGCGGGTCTTTTCGTTTTACTCTCACTTTGGGTAAAAACCTTCCTCCTCTCGATCGTGGTCCTCTTCTTCTCCACCTTCATGTCCAACTTCTTCCTCGTATTCCTCGCGAGCGTCGTAGTTCTGATAGCGGGATCTTCGATAGAGAACCTCTACCACTTCGTGAGTGTGGAGAAGGAGAGGGTCCCGGACCTCGTGAGGTATACGGTCACCTTCCTTTTTTACGTGCTTCCCAGCTTCTCCTCCCCGGGACCTGACGCGGTCCTTGGTCTTCAAAAGATAAACCTAAAATACTTTTCCCTTGACATTGCAAAGTCCCTCGCGTATTCGGGCTTTCTCCTTTCCGTGGGTTCGCTGATCTTCAGGAGGAGGGAGCTGGCTTGAGGGTATGGACAGCGGGAGCGCTCGGGACTATTCTGTTCTTCTCCTCGCTCCTTCTTTCGTTTTTCTTAGCGAAGGAAATAAGAGGTGGTGTGGAGGAGAGGTATCTGCTCCCGACGAGGATGTATCTTCTCTTCGTCCCGAGGGACCTTTCTTGGGGTCTTTCGGACATCGGGTTCGTCAACACCCTCGCCTTTTTAGGCTACTCCTTAGAAAGGGGACCTATGAAAAGGGAAACAGCCCTCAAAGTATACGACGCCCTCTACGCCGTTACCCTTTACAACCCGAGATACTTCGATCCCTACTACGTTGGAAACGCCTTCCTAACATGGGAGACGGGTCTCTACAGGGAGGCGATAGACCTCCTCAAGAGAGGTATGAGATACGTCAACGACTGGAGGATACCCTTCTACATAGGTTTTAACTACTTCTACTTCCTCGGGGACAACTTAAAAGGTGCGAAGTATCTGTCTTTGGCTGCCAAGCACCCTCAGGCGAGGGAGTACAATTTGCTTCCCCTCCTCGCTTCGAGGTTATACTACGAAGAAGGGAAGCTGGAGGTCGCCCTCGCACTCTTAAGAGAACAGCTCAAAGTTATGAAGAGCGAGAGCATGAAGGGAGCCATAAGGGTTAGGATAGTCACCCTCGAGAGGGCAAAGAAGATATACGAAGCCATGAGGGTCTTCGAGAGGAGGTTCGGAAGAAAGCCGAGGAGCTTGGAGGAACTCGTGAGGGCTGGACTCGTTCCTAAGGACATAAGGGACGGTGCGGGCGGTAGGTTCTACATAACTCCCGACGGAAAGGTAAGGAGCGAGAGGGTCCTATTCCCTATAAGGAAAAAGGCTCTTGAGAAAAGATGAAGCACTACATAGTCCTCGAGAGTTCCACCTTCTCCATAGACCCTCCTTCGGGTGAGGTGGTCTACAAGACCCCCTCCGGAAGACCGAAGAGGGAAAAGCTCGTCAAAGGAGAGGAGGTGGACGAGAGGGTCCCATACAGACTCCTCAACCCTATCCAGACGCTCTTTTTCAAGAAATACAGAAGGGGGAACGCTTTGGTGACAGCCCCCACCTCCGCGGGGAAGAGCCTCACAGCTTTCATCTTTATGAAGGACAGAGAAGGTAGGAAGGTCTACACAGCACCTACCAAATCCCTCGTATACGAGAAGGTTGTTGAGCTGAGAAAACTCTTCGGCAGGAAGATAGACGTGAGGACCGGAGACATAATCGAGGTATACAGACCGATCAAGTCGGACGTTGTGGTCTCCACCTACGAGAACCTCGCCCTCGCCCTCAGGAACAGGCTCCCTTGGGTCGAGGAGGTCTCGGCTGTAGTTATCGACGAGATCCACCACATCACGGGTTCGAGGGGGTGGGTGGTTGAGGAGCTTGTGACCTACCTCTTAGAGTCGGGGGTGGACCTTTTGGGGCTTTCCGCTACCCTTCCGGGTAGCCTCGAACTTGCAAAGTGGATAAAGGCTGAACTCTTCATAGAGTCCCTCTGGAGACCGGTCCCCTTGGAGAGGAGGATAATTCCCCTCACCGAGTTTCCCGAGTTCACGAAGCCAAAGGATCAGGAGGAAAGGATGGCTTCCAAGATGCTCTCAGCCCTTTACGAGCTTAAGGGCAAAGAAGATCAGGTGATAGTCTTCGTCCACAAGAAGGGGGTGGGTTGGAGGATGATCGAGATGGCGGACTCGGAGAGGATACCCGTCATGAACGAGACCCTCCCCTTCGAGAAGAGAACTGAAGGTGAACCGGAGATAGCCTTCCACAACGCGGACGTCCCGAAGGAGGAGAGGGAGAAGATAGAGAGAGCCTTCAGGGAAGGAAAGCTGAAGGTCCTTATAGCTACAAGCACCTTGGCTTACGGGGTTAACCTCCCCGCTGACGCGGTGATCATAGGTGTGAGAGCTTTCTACGACAGGAAGGAAAGAAGGTGGAAGGTCTTTCCCTCCCAGCTCGACATACTCCAGATGGAGGGGAGGGCTGGAAGGCTCGGCATAAAGGAGAGGGGCTACTCCTACATACTCCCCTACGGTGCGAAGCCGAGGACCGTAGAGGAGGAGATAAGGAAAAAGATGGAAGGGGAGCTAAAGCCTTACATAAAGGAGTCCATAGAGGAGGGGACGGAGATAGAGGAGGTCGAGAAGGTCCTTAGCCTCTTCCTCCTGATCGGATACCTCTACGAAGGCGAAAACTTCAGGAGGTTTTTGGAGAGGACTTATTCTCTCAAAGACCTCGCGAGGGACCCCTTAATAGACGAGGTCTACGATTGGCTAAAAGAAAAGGGATACATAGAGGGGAAGAGGCTCTCGGAAAAGGCTCTCTTTTGCGTGAGATCCGGGATGTCACCCGTGAGCTACGAGGAGTTTTTGAGGAGGAAGCTCCTCGGACTCGAAAAGATAGTCGTTGTGAGACCCCTCCTCTTTATGAAGACCTTTGAAGGTCTCTACGACTTCGTAAGAGGGGGAGAGACGTTCCCGGAGGACGACATGTATGTGAGGTCGAAGGTAGCCCCTTGCGGTCAGGAGTGCTTCAGGGACAACACCCACCAGCTCCTCTTCTACGTTGAGGGTCTCACCTTCAAATACAGGAACCTCCAGCACCCTCCGGGGGAGTTCTCTTACCTCGGGACGGACGTCCTACACCTCATCAGGGTCCTCTTAGACATAAGGAGCTTCGGCGACATAGACTGGACGAACAGGGAGATACTGGAGATAGCCCACTCGATAAAATACGGTATAAGCCCCGAGTTCTCAGCCCTCGGAGGGATAAAGGGTATAGGTCACGTGAGGGCGAACCTCCTCAAGAGGCTCCTCTCGGAGGAAGGTCTAAAGCCACCGAAGATAGGGGAGGAGACGGACGCTTTTTTGGAGACTTTGAGGTCCTACTTCGGAGGGGAATTGGAAGATAGGCTCATTGAGACCCTCATAAGGGACAGGCTCGGAGACGAAAACAGGGAAAGGGCGAAAAAGGAGGCAAGGCAGGTCCTGAACAGACTCGAAGGAAACAGGGGGGGCTTCTTAATAGACGAGAGGATCTTGAGGACCTTCTGCGTGTTCCTTATGGGTCCCGAGGCTCTCAGGATGAGGAAGGGGGAACTCATAAAGAGGTGCTTAGATTAAAATAAAGCCATGGTTGTGACGAGGTTCGCCCCGAGTCCTACAGGATACCTCCACCTCGGGAACGCGAGGACAGCCATATTCAGCTACCTCTTCGCGAGGCACCACGGCGGAAAGTTCATCCTCAGGATAGAGGACACGGACAGGGAAAGGTCAAGAAAGGAGTTCGAGGAGTCGATCTTGGAGGACCTCGGGTGGCTCGGTATAGATTGGGACGAGTTCTACCGCCAGTCGGAGAGGTTCGAGTTATACAAAAAGTATGTTGATAAGCTCCTCGAGACGGGACACGCCTACCTTTGCTTCTGCACGGAGGAGGAACTCGAGAGGGAGAGGAGGGAGGCGGAGCTGAGGAGGGTCCCCTACAGATACTCCGGAAGGTGCAGGAACCTGACCGAGGAGGAAGTAAAAAAACTAAAAGAGGAGGGGAGACCCTACACGGTCAGGTTCAGGGTCCCGGACGGAAGGACCGTTGTCTTCGAGGACCTCGTGAAGGGGAAGATAGCAATAAACGTGGACGATTTCGGGGACTTCGTCATAGTGAGGAGCGACGGAACACCGACTTACAACCTCGTTGTAGTAATCGACGACGCCCTGATGGGGGTCACCCACGTCATAAGGGGAGAGGACCACATATCGAACACTCCAAAGCAGCTCCTCATATACGAAGCCCTCGGCTTCGACCCACCCAAGTTCGCCCACCTCCCGGTAATACTCGGTCCGGACAGGTCGAAGCTCTCGAAGAGGCACGGAGCGGTCTCCGTGAGAAATTACAGGGAAGAAGGCTTCTTGCCCGAAGCTCTTTTTAACTACCTCTGCCTCCTCGGGTGGACACCACCGAGCGGGGAGGAGATCTTAACGAAAGAGGAGATAGTGAAGCTCTTTGATCTCAAAGACGTGAACAGGTCCCCCGCTGTCTTTAACGTAGAGAAGCTGAGGTGGATGAACGGGGTATACATAAGGGAGGTCGTCTCCACGGAGAGGCTCTATGAGACAGCCCTTCCCTTTTTGAAGTCCGCGGGATACCCCGTTGAGGACAAAGACTACGTGATCAAGGTCTTAGAAAGAACGAAGGACGCCTACGAGACCTTCAAGGAGATGGTAGAGAGGCTAAGACCCTTCTTCGTGGACGTGGAGGTTCAAAAAGAAAAGCTAAGTCTCCTCAAAGAACTCGGAGCGGAGGAGATCTTCGAAGAGGTCTTGAAAAGGCTCGATGAGTTTGAACTCTCAACCCCCGAGGATGTGAAAAGCTTCGTAAAGGAGATCCAGAAAGCCCTCGGTGTGAAGCCGAGATCCGTATGGCACTCCCTCAGGATAGCCCTCACGGGCGAGGAAGAAGGCATAGGCATAGACGTCCTCATGTCGGTCCTCCCGAAGGAGAAGATAAAGGGAAGGTTAGAGAGGGTGCTGGCATGCTTAAGGTGATGTATTTTTCAGTTTTGAGGGAGAAGATAGGAAAGAGCGAGGAGGAGATAGATTTCAAAGGACCTGTTAAAAAACTCAGGGAGGTCTTAAAAGAGAAGCACCCGGAGATAGCTGATATAATCGAGAGGATAAGGTTCGCTGTGAACGAGGAGTATGTTGAAGAGGACTATACCTTACGCGGTGACGAGAGGGTAGCCCTCATACCTCCAGTTAGCGGTGGCTGAATGGAAAAGGTCCTACTCCTCAGGCTCTCCTCCCTCGGAGACGTGGTCCTCACCTCCGTGCTTTTGGACCCACTCGTCGAAGGAGGATTCAGACCCTACCTCCTCACCTTCGAACCTTACCACACCCTATTCGAAGACGACCCGAGGGTCGAGACCATACCCGTGACCAAAGGGAACCTCTTCAGTAGGGAGACCTTGAAAAGATTGAAGGGCTTTGACCTTTATTTGGACCTCCACAAGAATCTGAGGTCGTTTCTGATCAGGTTCCTCACCGGCGGGAGGTGGGTCTCTTACAAAAAGGAGGCTCTAAGGAGAAGACTCTCCGTCCACTTTAAAGTTTTCAGGAAGAGGTTTTACGTTCCCGAAAGCTACCTCGAGGTCCTGAAGCCCCTCGGTCTTTCGGGAGATCCTTTCCCGAAGATCTTAGTCTCGAAAGAGAGGCTGAGGAAGGTGGGTTCCCTCCTTCCAGATAAGGACTTCGTCGCTATAGGTCCGGGGGCGAGATACAGGAAGAAGATCTACCCTCACTTCGGTGAGGTTGCGAAAATGCTGAAGGATCAAGGCTTCGAAGTAGTCTGGGTGGGCGACACTGAGGACAGAAGTCTTGCGGAAGGTCTCCCCGGTATAAACCTCTGCGGTAGGATCTCCCTTCCCGACCTACTTGCTATCCTCAAGCTCGCAAAACTCTATATAGGAAACGACTCGGGCATTTTGCACTGTGCGAGGGCTGTTGGAACTAAAGCTGTCCAGATATACGGCGGGACACACCCCACCCTCGGGTTTTCCTTGTATCCCGAGGAGGGGGTAGTTCTGGTGAGGGGTCTTCCCTGTCAGCCCTGCGACCTTCACGGTAAGGGAAACTGCAAGTTCGGAGACTACAGGTGTCTCGAAATAGACCCTGAAATCGTCTTCGAGGAGTCTATGAGGATCCTCAAAAAAGCTTAGAAAAAAGTGACGATATTAAAGCTTGAGGGAGGTGGAGAAGATGGGTCTCTTAGACACCTTGGTCCTGAAGGAGGGTCTTTCGCGTAAGGAGAAGGTAGCTATCCTGAGGGAACTGCTCAAGAGGGAGATGGACCTCCTCAACGAATACTGCAGGATAAACGACCGGATACCAAAAGAATACGCGACGGAACTGTGCCACCTTCACAACGTAAAGAAGGTGAACATAGCGAGGCTCCTCTCCATGATAAAGCACTACGACCTCGATTTCATAAACACGCTTATAAACACCGACCCAAGGGTCAGGAAGTTCATCTCCTACTACTTCGATTTCGTAAAGAAGCACCCTTACTACGAGGATGTCCTCGAACCCCAAAACCTCTTCGGGAACTGGGACTACATAAGGTCCAAGCTGAAGATACTCTTTCCGGAGCTTACCTTCGAAGAAATAGACAGGTTCAGGTTCAAGAGGAGGGAGTTTATCGAGTACGTGAAGGAAAAACTGGGAGAGTCCGAGGACCTCATCGAGGAAAAGCTGGTAAGGGCTACTTGGTACGAGAGCGTCCCTTATCTCGAACTTGAGGAGGAGATGGACCCGAGGTGGCATCCAGAACCCGTCATGACAGATGATGACTGGGAGTTCATAAAGAGAAACATAAACGGGAGAAAGAACCTCATAGTAAAAGGTGATAACGGGAAGGAGAAGCTCGTCTACGTTGAGGTGGACCTGCCTGAAGAAGAGATAGACAGATACAGAAAGGACAGGGAGGGTCTAAAGAGGCTACTCATGGAAAGATACGGACTCGACGAGAGCGGTGCGGAGCAGATACTCAGGAAGGCGGGCTGGGAGTCGGAGAGCTACCACATAATACCCCCAATACATACGGACGCCCACGCGGACTACGGTGAAACGAAGAAGAATGAGGAAAAACCGAAGAAAAAAAAGAAGCACTTTAGCTTGTCTGAACTCGCAGCCCACATAAGGACGATCGGCGGGAGAGAACTTGAGATGCTCAACTATTGGGAACTTCTCCAAGACAAGCTGACCGAGGTGAGGGACAGGATAGGACTTTTCATAAGGACGAAGAGGAAGCTCTTAGGTAAGCTCTTCGGTATCTACTACACCCTCGATCCCGTTATGGCTGAAGCTATACTGATCTCGGACCCCGACACGGTAGCTACCCTCAAGGAACTCGTGGTAAGGGACGGTGTGAGGGACAAGAGGTTCCTCCTCTACGAAAACTCAAGGGCTTGGAACGAGGTAAAGAGGAGGGTGGTCTCCCGCTTCCCCGAGGTTACGGAAGAGGAGGTGGAGAGTTTCAAAGGGAAGAGGTCCGAGTTCGTTCAGTATCTCGCTAAAAAGACGGGAAGGAGCAAAGAGTTCGTAGATGAGAAGCTGGAGGAGGCTGGCTGGCTAAAATCCGAGGAGATCCCCGCCTTCCTCAGACAGATAGGTCCCTGACAGGTATCATACCCTTTATGGCGGAGTAGATCTTGAGCGTTGCCCTCGACTTGTTTAAAGTGTAAAAGTGGAGACCGGGGACGCCGTTCGAGATAAGATCCTCACACTGCTTAACTGCGAACTCGACCCCTATCTTCTCGACCTCTTCCGGTCTGTCTTCTACCCTTTCCATTCTGTCTATTAAGCTCTGGGGTATAGTAGCACCGCACAGGCTGGCGAACTTCCTTATCTGCTTGAAGTTGGTTATCGGCATTATCCCGGGTATTATGGGTATCTCCACACCGGCTTTTTCGCAAAGTTCCAAGAACTCATAGTAGTAGCTGTTTTCAAAAAACATCTGGGTTATTGAAAAGTCAGCACCAGCTGAAACTTTCTCTTTGAAGAACCTCACCTCCCACTCCATGTTCGGGGACTCCGGGTGACCCTCAGGGTAGCTGGCGACACCCACGGAGAACCTCTCTCCGAACTTCTCCCTTATTAACCTCACGAGTTCGACCGCGTACCTGCAGGCACCCTCCGGCGGTCTGAAGTCAGGTCTGTCCCTCGGGACGTCACCCCTCAGAGCCAGTATGTTGTCTATCCCTATCCTGTCGTAGTCTGAGAGGATATCAAGAAGCTCCTTCTTTGTGTGGGCTATGCAGGTGAGGTGAGCCATCACGTTCAGACCCACCTCTTCGTGTATCCTCTTCACAACATTCCTCGTCCTGTCCCTTGTAGAACCTCCCGCTCCGTAGGTGACGGAGACGAAGGTGGGCTTCAAGGGTTTTAAATCCTTTATAGTCTCGAAGAGCTGTCTCTCACCTTCTTCGGTCTTCGGTGGGAAGAACTCGAAGGAAACGGAGAAGACCCCTCTTTTTAGTATCTCCCCTATCTTCAACCTTTCACCTCCCTTCTTCCCGTCATGGTCTCGAGGATATTTATTATCTTCATCTTGCAGGGGGCGGGAGCCTTTGTGAAGATCCCGAGGGCGTCGACCACCCTGCTCACCTCCTCGGGAGGGTTTTCCCTCGCAAACTCAAAGAGAAGCTCAAGGATACCCTCTATCTCGGAAGAGACCCTCTTGTCGGACATCACCTCCTCAAGGCTCTTCCCTTCCCTGAACTTCCTGAGAGCTTTCATGCACTTTACTATGAGGTCGTCCCTGAACCGGGACCACTTGAGGTCCGAGAACCTGAGGACCACCTCTAAGAAGACCTCAAAGGAGTTCATAGGTTAAATGATACATCCTCCAAGCTCTCCTTCCCCAGCCATACCATAAAGAGCCTGTCGAGACCTATCGAACACCCCGCACATTCCGGCATATCTTCGTGAGCCTTTATGAACTCCTCATCCAAAGGAAGGTTTCTCTTCTTGGCTTCCCTTTCGAGCCTCCTCCTCACCTCCTTCGGGTCCGTCTCCTCCGTCCATCCGTTCGCTATCTCAACACCCTTTATGAAAAGCTCGAACCTCTCCGCTTTACCACCTTTTACTTTTGCGAGAGCGGAAAGCTCCTCTGGAAATTCGAAGACGAAGGTGGGTGGCTCCCCCTTTAACCTCTCAGCCAGCTCTATATACGCCCTTTGGAACATGGTCTCCCAATCGTCGTCCTCCCCTACCTCGTAACCGCAGGCTTCCATGTTAGTCCTGAACTCCCAAGGGTCTTTAGAGATTGGTAAGCTGAGATACCTCTCGAAAGCTTCTTCCACGGTCAGCCTTTTGCACTCTCCGAAGCCGAGCCTCTTTAAGAGTTCCTCTATCTCGTCCATCAGGTATACGTAGTCCGCACCTACCCTATACCACTCCAACATATGGAACTCTACCCTGTGGACCTTTCCCCACTCGTTGTTCCTGAAGCACTTGGCTATTTGGAAGATATGTTTTTTGTATTTTGCGAGGATCTTCTTCATGGAGTATTCGGGAGACGTCTGGAGCCACATGGTCCTTTCCTTCCCTCCGATCCTCACCTTTACCTTAACGGGTTCCACGTTGGGGTCCAGATTCGGGAAGTTAAGAAGGAGGGGAGTCGTGACCTCTATATAGCCCCTCGACCTGAAAAAATCCCTCACACTATTCAAGAAGCTGTCCCAGAGATCCAGCATGGTCTTATAATCTACAACATGGGGGTGAGGTTCGAGTCAACGGGTATAAAGGACGAGGAGAAGGTGAAAGAAATCCTAAGGAGCAAAGGTTTTTCCGTATACACCTGGTTCGACCCTCCCGGGACCTACTACCCGACCCACACACATCCGGACAGGGAAGTTAGGTGGGTGGTAGAAGGAGAGGTCACGATAGGCGTAGAAGGTAAAGAACTACACCTCAAAGAGGGAGACATGGTGGAACTCGACCCGGAGACACCCCACTGGGCGAAGACGGAAAAGGGTGTGAGATACGTCTGCGGTTCCAAGTGATGGGGAAGGTGGTAAAGTTTCCCGGAAGCAGTGATGAAGAGACGAGACCCCTCTCCCGTGAGGAGGTGGAGGGTTTAATAGAACCTCTAAAAGAGGGTCTTAAGAGACTCTACCCGACGCAGGTGAGCGATGTCCTCGGAGTTATCGGTCTCGGCGAGAGAAAAGGGGCTGAGGTTCTCATGGCGGGCTTTCTCCTCTGGGAGGGTCCAAAGACGGGAGGTCCGGCTCTTTCCACCTTCCTTGCCCTGTTCATAAACGAGAGGCTCGAGAAGATATCCTTTTTGGAGGCGAAGAAAAATTACTGGGACTGGGACCTTATGGTGAAGACGAACAGGGGTAAGTTCCACGTCGACGAGATGCTAAAGACGCTTTCCGAAATAAGGGAGAAGATGAGATGGGGTTTAGGTTAGGTATAGTTGGTCTCCCGAACGTAGGAAAGTCCACCCTCTTTAACGCCCTAATAAAGTCTTCTAAGGCACAGGTGGGCAACTACCCCTTCACAACGGTTGACCCCAACGTGGGAAAGGTCCCCGTCCCCGACGAGAGGTTGAGGATCATAGCCCAAAGGGAAAGATCTTCCAAAGCTACGCCCACCTTCATAGAGTTCGTAGACATAGCTGGTCTTGTAAAAGGTGCGAGCAAGGGAGAGGGTCTCGGAAACCAGTTCTTAGCCCACATAAGGGAGACGGACGCGATAGCCATGGTCCTTAGGTGCTTCGAAAGGGAAGACGTCACCCACGTGGAGGGAACGGTGGACCCAGTAAGGGACGCCCAAATAGTGGACGTAGAACTCATAATGAAGGACTTGGAAACGGTAAACTCGAGGATCCGGAAGGTCGAAAAGGTGGCGAAGATAGGAGAAAAGGGTGCAAAGGAGGAGCTGAGACACTTAGAGACCATAAAAGCTATCCTCGAAAACCTCGAACCCTTGAGAAGACACAAAGAGAGTCTTTCAGAGGAGACCGTAGAATACGCGAAAAACACACTGTTCCTGCTCACGGTAAAGCCAATTCTTTACGTTGTTAACGTCTCCGAAAAGGACCTCCCGGACGGGGGACCCTGTGCTGAAGAGGTAAAGAAATACGCAAGTAAAGAGAAAAGTCCCGTAGTGGTCATCTCCGCTGAACTCGAAGCTCAGATATCCGAGCTTGGCGATGAGGGAACGGATTTCTTGAGAGCTTACGGTCTCGAAGAACCCGGTCTCAACAGGGTGGTCAAAGAAGGATACAGACTCCTCGACCTTATCACCTTCTTCACGACGAACGAGAAGGAAACGAGGGCGTGGACCGTGAAAAAGGGAACGAAAGCTCCCCGAGCAGCTGGTAAGGTCCACTCGGACATGGAGAAGGGCTTCATAGCTGCGGAGGTTATAAACTTCGAGGACTACGTCAAGGTGAGTTCCCTTACCGAGGCAAAGGAGAAAGGTCTCGTTAGGCTCGAAGGTAGGGACTACGAGGTGAGGGACGGGGATATAATCTACTTCAGGTTTAAGGTTTGAAGGAGGCTATCATGAAAAGGTCTGAGCTGATCGGACTTCTCCTTCACAACGTCGCTTTAGAACACTCAGCGATCATTCAATACATCTACCAAGCATTCTTAATAAAAGACGAAAAGGTAAGGAGCGAGATAGAGAAGATAGCCCGCGAGGAGATGAGGCACATGAAGTGGTTCGCCCAAAAAGTGGTCCAGCTGGGTGGTGAGGTGGATCTAAAAAGAGCGGAGGATGCCATAGACTTCTCGAGGGAGTCATTAAAGTCCATGATAGAGGCTGACATTTCTGCTGAAGACCTCGCCATAGAAACCTACTCGAAGCAGATAGAACTCGTAAAGGAAGATTCGGTCAAGAGGCTCCTCGAGAGGGTGATAAAAGACGAGATGAGCCACAAAGAGGAGTTCAAAGGTCTCCTCGAAGAGGTCACCGAGGAGAAGGCTAAGGAAAACACCGAAACTGATGAGGAGACCGTAAAGGTTCTCAACGAACTCCTGAGGGAGGAGTATGCGATAATCCTGAGATACCTAAAAGCCTTCTTCCACTCCAAAAACTGCGAATACAAAGACCTCATGCTCGACCTTGCCATAGAGAGCATGGTCCACATGGGGGACCTCGGTGAGAAGATAGGGGAGCTGGGAGGTGTCCCTGACCTTTCGAAAGTTGACCTTCCAAAAGAGGAGGGTCTCTCCCTTCCGGACCAAGTAAAGGAAGACATCCTAAAGGAGGTAGCCTCGAGGGAAAGGTATATCAAGGAAGGAGAGGTGTCCAAGAGGGAAGACGTGAGGAAGCTCCTCGAGAAGATAAAGCACCAAGAGGAATACCACAGGAGGAGGCTCTCCGAGTTTCTGGAGAGGGTCCACAGGTTTACGGTGGGGGATTTGAGGTAAATTATTATTATGGACACCCTAAAGCCGCCTGCCGGGTCTTGGGTGTCCTTAAAAAGGCGGGTGGAGGCTCCTTTAAACTGTCCTCTGAGAAGAAAGGATCTCTTCCGCAATTCTTTCCGGGTTCCCCTTGCCTTTTACTCTGATGTGAGCTTTTGAGTAGACAGCTTCCCTCCTTTTGAGGAGTTCCCTCAATTTCCCCTCTCCCATCTTGAGGAGGGGTCTCGAAGGGTCATCTCCGCACCTTCTTAAAAACTCTTCGAAATCCACCTCTATCCAGACGACGAGACCCTTTTCCTTCATGAGCTTCATAGCTTCAGGGTTTGCTCCGAGTCCCCCTCCCGTAGCTACGACTACCCTTTCCTTGGAAGCTACCTCTTTCAGGGTTTCAAGTTCGAGCCTTCTGAAGTACGGCTCTCCTTTTTTCTCGAATATCTCCGGAATGGTCATGCCTTCTTTTTTTTCTATCTCCTCGTCGAGGTCTACAAACTCCCACCCGAGCTTTTCGGAGAGTACCCTCCCGACGGTCGTCTTCCCGCTACACATAAAACCGACGAGGAATACCCTCAGTAGCCCCTTATCTCCGTTAATCCTCTGTGGCATGCTGTGCAGTCGAGACCGAAACTCCTCGCTATCCTCTGGTGCTTTGAGTGGATCTCAGGGTTCGGGATGAACTTCCTCAGTCTCTCTATCCCGAGACCCTGATGGCACATGTAGCAGGTCTTCATAGCCTCCCTCCAGAGCCTCTTCGCTTCCTCACCGTTTCCTTCTTTGAGGGCGCGGACTATATCAACGTACATTATCCTGTTCCTCTTTCTGACTACCTTCTTCACGTCGGGGGGGAACCTAAGCACCATGGGTGCTGCAAGGGACATGTTCTTACCGCAGGCTGAGAGTCCCGAAGGGTCTTCGATGAGCTGGAGGGCTGCCTCGTAGTTCCCTTTTTCTATCAAACCCCTCAGCTTCACGAAGCTAAAGAAAGTTCTGTAGGCACCCGCTTTAAAGCCGACTATCCTCGTAGCTAAGAACCTTCCAGCCCTTACAACTTCCCCCGAGTTCCTCCCACCGACTATAAGTACCTTCCTTCCTTTATAGTCGACCACCTTTAGGGTAGGTCCCCTGAAGGTAAGTCCGAGTTCCCTTACAACCGAGTTTCTCGTCCCGACGAGGATGATGTGCTTTTTCATTTCTAAGGCTCTCTTGAGGGGCATGATAACACGGGGTATCCTGCCCTTTCTGACCTCCCTCGGGTTTATGCCTACGTCTTCGGTCCACTGCCCTAAGTAGTAGGCTATCTCTCCGGCGACCGCAACAACCTGAGCGGGTTCCCTGCTCCCGTAAGCTATCACCACGTTCGGGACCGCTACCTCTTCCGACTCCGCAGGGGTTCCTACCCACACCCTTTTGTATGTGACGAAGGGAAAGCGCTTCAGCTCGGAGAAGTTCTCTATGATCGGCTTTCCGAAGGCTAAACCCACCAAGAAAACGAAGAGCAGGATCATACCTTCCCTCCTGAGAAGTTTACTGATATTTTACGAGCTTCCGACCGAAGTCTTTACCGTAGAAGTATCTAACGATAGCCCTGTATATAGCCCAAGCGAACCTCCTCTGGAACTCGGGGTCCCTCAGCTTCCTCGCTTCGGAGGGGTTAGTTATGAAGCCTGTCTCGATGAGGACCGAAGGTATACCCGGGGTCTTCAGGACAGCAAAACCAGCCCTGTTTATGCCTTTGAAGTATACCTCCCTTCCGACTACGCTCTTTAGCTCCTTTGCTAAGATCCTAGCGAAGTAGACGCTCTCATAAAGTGTGACGTCTATGGCAAGGTCAGCGAGGACCTTCTTTACGACCTTGGACCTTATGTCAGCAGCGTCTCCGAGGACGAGCTTGGCATAATTTCTGTTCCTCATTATCTGCCTCTTCTTCTCAACAGCCCTGCTGTAAGAGAGGGCGAAGATCCTCGTCCCCTTAGCCCTCGGGTTCTTCCTCGGGTCCGCGTCCGCGTGGATGCTGATGAGGAGGTCAGCCCTGTTCTTGAGAGCCTTCAAAGCCCTCCTGTGCAAGGGAACGAACCTGTCCCCCTTTCTGGTGAGTATTACCCTGAACCTCCCGTCCCTCCTGAGATACCAAGCTACCTTCTTAGCTATAGCCAGATTGACGTTCTTTTCCTTCAGACCCCCGTAACCTATAGCTCCCGGGTCCCTACCTCCGTGACCCGGATCTATAACTATGACCCTCTTTTCTTCGGTAATGGGTCTGGATCTTAAGTCCCTTATTAGCTTCGCTATCTGGTCTTCTTCCTTCTTCGGCTCTTCTCCGAGTATCCTCACGAGGTCCAGATATATCTCGTTCTCCTCCCTGTATATGTCGAGGACTATCCTGTAAGGGTTATCGAGGGAGAAGTATTTGACGGAGAAGTCAGCATCGTAAAGGAGAACTATCCTCACGCCCCAAGGGTGCCTCCCCACCCTGTGGCGGATGTCAACGGGAAGGGATAGCTTCCCTACACTTTTTTCTCCGAATATGTCCACTACTATCCTCTTCGGGTTTTCGAGGGTAAAGACCCTAAAGTCCCTCTTTTGGGAGAGCTGAAAGACTATCCTCACCTTGTCTTGGTATATGCCGTATTTGGAGCCGAGGACCTTCGAGAAGGAGAAGGTGATCAGCAGGAGTAGAAGGCTAAAACTGATCAAACTCCTCGGGGACATAAACCTCCTCCGTCGCCTCCTCCCTCTTCGTAGCCCAAGGACCCAGGGGGAAGGTTATCATCACGGGGTTCGGTATGTCGGGCTGGTAGAGGATCATGGAGCCTTTCTTCAGCATTATCGCCCTCTGCTTGAAGTTTCCAGTTAAAAACTCATACTCTTTACTGAGGACCTCCGAGCTGTCGAGCCTTCCGGTCACTTTTACCGCTGCGTTTGCCACTATCCTTTTTTCCACCTCGCTCGCCGTCTGCTGTGCGCCTATCAGTATCACACCCAAGCTCCTTCCCCTCTCCGCTATGTCGAGCAAAATGTCCTTAATAGGACTCCACCTGTCCTTCGGAGCGTATTTATTTAGTTCGTCAAGAATGACGAAGATTTTAGGGTAAGGGTTGCCGCTCTCCTCTTTTTCCTTGAATATCCTCTTTAGGATTGAACCTACGACGAACATCTTGGCTATACCGTGGAGGTCGGAGATGTCTATTACGGTGAGCTGGCTGTCCCTCCAGTTTATAGGTCTCGAAACGTTCCCGTAGATCAGGTTCTGGCAGTGGGTGGCTGCGTGGTGGAACCTCCTCAAGAAGGCATAGGCTGTCGCTGTCGCAGCCGTTCCGAACCACTCCCTGTATCTCTCAGGATCTCTCTTGCTCTCCCTGTCCTCTATGATCTCCTGAAAGAGCTTCACGAGGTCCCTCAAGCTCTCTATTTCCCTACCCGTCTCGTCCATCAGGATGTCACCGGGACTCTCTTTGGCGAGCTGGTGGAGCCTCTCGGTTACCCTGTCTATGACGTAGTGGAGGGAGGAGGTCCCCTCGTCCCCTTCAGCGAAGAGGAACCTCAAAAGCCCCTCCTGAGCGAACTCCTTCATACTCCAGCAAAACGGTGAAACCTTAGAGGTAAGCTCGGGATCTCCCACCGCGGGTATCGGGCTTCCGGGCTTTTCGGGGGGTGCGAAGAAGCCCACGTTCCTGAAAGGTTTAGGATCGAGACCCATCCTTAGAAACGCCCTCTCGTGTTCCTTCGTGAACCTTTTGTTCTTCCTGTCTATCCAGAGGAGGTCCTTCCCCTTTACGTTGAATATGAGACCGTGGACGTTGTTCCTGTCCTCAGCTTTTTGGAATATGGAGTAGAGGAGAAAGAGGGCGTAAGAGGTCTTCGTCGCCACCCCGGACATACCGGAAATGGAGACGTGGGCGCCCTCCCTCCCGTTTATGAAGTCGTAGTTGAGGTAGACTACCTCTCCGTTCCTCGAAAGTCCAGCAGGTATCTTGTTCCTCATGGTGTCGTAGTAGAGGGCTTTTTCGAGATCCCTCCCTTCAGCCCTGTAAGCCGGGTCCCCCGGCGTCGGAGGGACGAATACTTCGGGTTCTATCCTCGTTACTGTCACCTTAGCCATGTAGGCTATGTTGGCTGGGACTATACCGCTGTTGACGAGCTGGGCGTCGTAGACGAGTTCTACACCTTCGAGGAACTTCTGGACCTCGTGGACCACACCGTAGAACCTCACCTCCTCTTCGGTTCCTTCTACTTTCGACCTTACCATCACAACGTCGTCGAGCTGGAGAAAGCTCCCCCTGTTTATACCCACCCAGAACTCGAGTGGGTTGGAGGGCTTTGTTCCGAGAACTATACCGACGGGTTCCATGGCTCAACCTCCGTAGATCTCTTCGAGTATCTCCTTCCCTCCCCTCCCGAGCAGATCTTCTGCGAGCCTCTCCCCCACTCTTTCCGCCTCCTCAATACTTCCCTTCTCCTCACCTTCAATAAATTTAGTTCCCTCAATGTCCGAGATGAATCCGCGTATTTTCACGATCCCGTCTTTTACCTCCGCAAAAGCTCCCACGGGGACCTGACAGCCACCCGCGAGCTTCCTGAGGAAAGCCCTCTCGCAGAGGGCGCTCACATAGCTCTCCTTGTGGTTTAAAGGTTCCACGAGCCTCCTTATCCTCTCGTCCCCCTCCCTGATCTCTACGGCGAGGCTCCCCTGACCCACAGCGGGTATGAAATGGGTGAGGACCTCCGTTATCTCCCCCTCGTAGCCCATCCTTTTCACACCTGCGTAAGCTAGAATTATGGCGTCGTAGAGACCTTCTCTGAGCTTTCTTATCCTCGTGTCCACGTTTCCCCTCAAGATCTCGACCTTAAGGTCACGCCTTAGCCTCTTTATCTGGACCTGCCTCCTCAGAGAAGAGGTCCCCACCTTCGATCCGGGGGGAAGCTCCATGAGCTTCTTTCCGCTCCTTGAGATCAGAACGTCGTAGGGTGTCTCCCTCTTCGTTATAGCTCCGAGGGTGAGTCCTTCGGGTATAACCATCGGGACGTCTTTTAGAGAGTGGACGGCAAGGTCTATGTCTCCCCTCAGGAGAGCCTGCTCTATCTCCTTTACGAAGAGTCCCTTGCCTCCTATCTTGGCGAGCGGGGCGTCTAAGATCTTGTCCCCCGTTGTGGTTATCTTGACGAGTTCAGCCTCTATACCCCAGCGCCTTTCCAAAAACTCTTTTACGTAGCTCGCCTGCCATAGGGCGAGCTTGCTCTTTCTCGTCCCTATCCTGACCTTCATCGGTATAATTTTAACTTTGGAGGAAGGGTGGCCGAGCGGTCGAAGGCGCGGCGCTGGAAACGCCGTGTGCCCCTTTTGGGGCACCGAGGGTTCGAATCCCTCCCCTTCCGCCATAAACTATAAGGAGGAGGGATGAGCCATGGAGAAGAACATGGCTGTCTGGGACAGGGTGATAAGGATAATACTCGGAGTCATATTCCTGATCCTCGCCTTTCAGAAGGGGGGAGCTTGGTGGATACTCGGGATACTCGGGATAATATTCATACTGACGTCGGTGGTGGGCTTTTGTCCCGTATACAAGATAGTTGGCATAAAGACGCTTAAGGAAGCTTGAAGGTCCTCAGCTTAGACTACGGGACCAAGTTCATAGGTCTCGCGGTAGGTGACACGAAACTCAAGATAGCTGTCCCGAAAGGCAGGCTCAAAAACGACGGGAGGGTCTTCGAGAAGATAGCTGAGCTGGTAAAGAGTAGCAAAGTTGACCTTCTTATAGTCGGTCTTCCGCTCACACCTTCCGGGAAGGAGGGGAGAAGGGCTAAGGAGGTGAGGGAGTTCGTAAGGAAGCTCAGCCAACACATGAGCGGTGTCAAGATACTCCTTTGGGACGAGAGGTATACTACAGAAGAAGCCATGAGGAGGCTCTCCGACCTTCCCTTAAAGAAGAAAAAGGAACTAAAGGACGAGTTCGCTGCACTCGTGATCCTCGAGGAGTATCTTCATTCACTATGAGAAGGAGGCTCCTCTTCACAGTTCCCCTCACCGCACTCGTAGCCTACATAGTCTACATATTCCTTCCCGTTTACGTGGAAGAAGAAACTGTAGAGATCGCTTACGGGACGCCAACGATCGAGATAGTGAACATACTAAAGGAAGAGGGGATAATAAGGAGCAGGCTCTCCTTCCTTCTTATACACGCCCTTAGGAAAGAAAAGCTCGAAGCGGGAGAGTACGAGTTCGACGGCTACGTCACACCTTTTGAGGTCTACGAGAAGATATCGAAGGGTATCCACAAGATCCACAGGGTTTTGATACCCGAAGGGAGCGACGTATACGACATAGCTGAGATACTCCACGCCAAAGGCATCTGCAGGAAGGAGGACTTCCTGAGATACGCCCTCTCCGAGGAGGTGGCAAAGAGATACGGTCTCGAAACCTCAACGATGGAGGGCTTCCTCTTTCCCGATACTTACTTCTTCTCAAAGAACACCCACCCCTTGAGGGTAATAGACACCATGTTCAGGAACTTCATGGAGAGGACGAAGGAGCTGAGGAAGGAACTCGAAAAGAAGAACTTAACCCTCGAGAAGTGGGTCACCATAGCTTCAATGATAGAGAAGGAGACCTTTTGGGAGGAGGAGAGACCCCTCATCGCAGCGGTCATATACAACAGGCTAAAGAGGAGGATGAAGCTCCAGATAGACCCGACCGTCATATACGCCTTAAAGAGGAGGGGACTCTGGAAGGGAAAGCTCACCAAAGAAGACATGCAGATAGACGACCCATACAACACCTACGTTTACTTCGGTCTTCCCCCCACACCCATATGCAACCCGGGACTGAGTTCTCTAAGAGCTGCCTTATACCCAGCGGACGTGGACTACCTCTACTTCGTTATAGACCCGAAGAGAAGGAAGCATCTCTTTAGCAGGACCTATTCCGAACACCTCAGGAACGTCAACCGCCTCAGACGTGCGAGGTGAGTGTTAAAATCTAAGTTGTGATAAGGATCTACGCCCTCTCCGGAGGAAAGGTGGAGGAGAAGGGAAAGGAGGATTTTGAGAAGCTCACAAAAGCCGGAGTCTTATGGATAGACGTCATCGATCCCACCGAGAGCGAGATAGAGTGGCTAAAAGAGAAGGTGGGTTTTGAGATGCCCTCGAGGGAGGTGATGGGGGACATAGAGATAAGCTCCAAATACATGGAGGAGGGGGACTCGATAAGCATAAACATGTCCTTCGTGATACACCAGAAGGAGGGGATAGCGGTAGAACCTGTCTTCTTCTTCATAAGGGAGAGGTTCTTCGTGACCTTAAGATACAGGGACATACCCGCTATAATGATCTTCCTCGGGAGGCTCAAAGCCAACAGGACCTACGTCCAGTTCGCGGAGTCCCTCTTTAGCGAGATACTGAGCATAGAGGTGGACAGGATAGGGGACAGGCTCGAGATACTCGGAAAGAGGATAAGGAGCATCTGGAAGCAGATATTCGTGGAGCAGTCCGAGGAGATGATAAAGGACATAGCTTACTACGACGAGCTGAACATAACCTTGAGGGAGTCCATAAACGAGAAGGTGAGGATCCTCTCCCACTTCGTCAAAAGCCCCCTCATAAACGCCCAGACAAAAAGGGAACTGAAAGTTTTGATGGACGACCTCTCCACTCTCCTCGACTACACTTCCTTCTACATGGAGAAGATCGACAGCATACAGAACTCGCTTCTCGGTCTCATAACCATAAGGCAGAACGAGGCTGTAAAGGTATTTACCGTGATAGCTACCATATTCCTGCCGGCAACGTTGATAGCGAGCATATTCGGTATGAACTTCGAGTTCATGCCGGAACTCAGCTGGAAATACGGATACCCTTACTCCCTCGTCCTTATGGTGGTAGTTACCCTTTCCCTCCTCTTTTGGGTAAGGAGGAAGGGGTGGCTGTGAGGAAAGGACCGAGGCTCGAAGATATTGTTGTCGGTCTCTTCGTCCTCCTTGCGGTTCTTTATCCCGCCTTCGTAGCTTACCTCATCCACATAAGAGGGGAGGAAAGGGGTGAGGTCCTCGAAACCTTAAGGAGGGTCTACCTCGTCCTGATGGGGGCTGTGGACTGCAAAGAGTCGACCGAAGTCTCGAAGCTTATCGAACCCGACCTTCTGAAGAGGATAGGAGGGGAGGAGGGTATAAAGAGGATTTGTGAGAGGAACAAAGAAGCCCTCGGTGAGACTTTCAGCCTCTCGGAGAGGCTCGAGAGGAACGGAGACCTCTTGAAGCTGGAGGTGGAAGTAAAGGGAGAGAAAGCTATGCTGCTCATAGGCATAAGGGCGAAGGTGGAGGGGGAAAGGGTGAAGGTAAAGGAGCTGAGGTATGTTCAAAGGGGTTGACGTCGGAGGGACATTCATAAAGGTCCTTTGGGAGGACGGAAGGAGGGAGAAGCATTACATAAAGGACATAAAGCACGACAGAGGGAGGCTCCTTACGAAGATTACCGAAGTCGTGAGGGAGGGGAACCCTTCAGGTGTTGGTCTTGCGGTTGCGGGCTTTACCTCCGCGGAAGGTAAAGTATTCAGATCACCTAACATACCCTCCCTCGACGGCGTCGACATGGCGGGTCTCTTCGGTGACATCCCCGTAGCTGTCGGGAACGACGTTACCCTCGGTGCTTACGGAGAGTGGTTTTACGACTACAGGGACTCTAAAGTCCTCGTTCTCGTCGCGGTGGGGACCGGTCTCGGAGGAGGTCTCGTCGTCGACGGTAAACCCTTCCTCGGGGCGGGGGGATCCGCGATGGAGATAGGACACCACACGATAGTGGAGGGAGGGGCTTTTTGCAGTTGCGGAAGAAAAGGTTGCTGGGAGGCTTACTGCTCCTCTTACGGTCTCGAGAGGATATACAGGGAGCTTGGGGGAGAGGAGGCGACGGACAGGGAGATAGCGGAAAGGGCTTCCCGCGGAGAGGAAAAGGCTCTCGAAGCTGTAAAGGTATTCAGGGAACACCTGCTCGTCGGTCTTTCGAACGTGGTTCACATACTGAACCCCGACAGGATCGTCCTCGCGGGCGGTGTTTTAGAGGGTCTCAAAGCCCTCCTCGGTGACCTCGAGGGGGACCTGAAAGAAAGGGTAGAGGACTTGCCCGCGAGGGATCTTAAGCTCTCCTTTTCGAGGTCAGGTGAGTTCATGGGGGCGAGGGGAGCTTTGGCTTTTATACTCTCCAAAAGCTCCGAATATATGAGTTAGATGGAAGGGAGAAGGGTAGAGGGTGTCTTTTTGGATGCGACCCTCCTCAGGGACAGGGCGAGGGAAGCCTACAGGGTCTCAAGGTCCATGGAGATAAGGATACTCTCGAGCGTCCCGGAAGCCTTAATGGCTTCCTTGAGGGAGCTTGGTTCGAGGTTCACAGCGGTTGTGAGGGAGGTGACACCTCAAAGGGTAGTCCTTCTCCTCGAGAACGGATACGAGATCCATGCGGAGAACAGGCTGAGCAGACCCGTAGCCGAGGGGGAGAGGCTCCTCCTCTCGGTCCAGTCGAGGGAACCCCTCGTCCTTAGGGTAGAATCGGGGACGCTCTCGACAGGTATTAGGGACCTTTGGAGGAGGATACTGAAAGAAGGGGTGAGCTTCATAAGGCTCGTCCCGGAAAGGTTCAGGGAATCGGTGGAAAGGTCGGGGATCTTTTACGAAAGGAGGGTGTGGGAGTTTTTAAAGGGGAGCTTGGAAAGGGGAGAGGTGGAAAAAGACACCAAGTTCCTTATACTGAAAAACCTCAGCTCAGCCGACACCTCCCGCATGGAGGAGGTTTTGAGATCCTACCGTCTCCCGGAGGATCTCGAGGAAAAGAAGGAGAAGCTCCTCGGACTCTTGAGGTCCGGTGACAAGGTAGATTTTCTCCTCGGAGCTGAGGAACTCTCGAGGGAACTTGAAAGGAGGATCTCCCTCCTCGAAGGGCGAATAAGGAAGATCAGGTCCTCCGTCGAGGGCAGGGTAACTACCCTTATAGGGAAGCTACTTCAGGTCCTCAGAAACCTCGGAGTCAACGCATCTCTGAAAGAGAAGATACTAAGGTCCGTCTCCGGAGACCCCAGATCCCTCGACCTTTTGAAGAGTGCTGTCGAGAGTATAAAAATGAACAGGTGGGGTGAGGCTGTTGAGAAGCTGAGGATATTGGGAGTTGAGCTGAAAGCCTGGGACTCCCTCCCCCTCGTGAAGGGGGAACTCCTACGCCAGCTCACACCCCTCGTGAGTGGTGCGGTTCAAGGACTCCTCGAAGACACAGGATCCAAAGACGTAAGGAACCTGATCGAGAACCTGAAGGGTATGCAGAAGGAACTCGAGAAGCTGAAGTCTTTAAAGGAAGCAATAGAGAAGGCTGTGCCGAAAGGTGCGAAGGAAGACCTTGAGAAGCTCGAACTCTTGGGACACCTCCAGAGCTTCATGGTTTCCAAGGAGGGGAGGAGGTTCCTGATACCCTTCAGGACCGAGGAGGGGAGGGGATTTCTCCTGTTCGCCTTGAAGGACGTCTACAGGATAATTATAAAGCTGAGTTTCGAGGAGGGCTTCTTCGGTGTTATCATGGAAGCACCTAAGGTAAAGGATCCCAGCCGTATAAACCTCTCCTTCTCCACGGACATACCCCACCTCGGTGAGGAGGTGGAAAGGAGGAGGGAGGACCTCGTGAGGGAGCTTAAGGAGATAGGTCTCGAAGTCGGGAGGTTCGAGGTAAAGAAGCTGAAGGAGGAGGGTTTCGAGGAGGAGCTTGGAGAGGAGACCTCCTTCACGTTGAGGGTGTGAACATGGAAAGGAAAAAGGCTGTAGCTTTGAGATACGATCCCGAAAAGGACAAAGCCCCAGTAGTTGTAGCCAAGGGGCAGGGGTCTTTGGCTGAGAGGATAATAGAGATGGCAAAAAAGGAGGGCATACCCGTAGTCGAGGACAGGGAACTCGTCGAGGCACTTGTGAGGGTGGATGTCTTCGAGGAGATACCTCCCGTCCTTTACGAGGCGGTAGCCAAGGTCCTCGTCTTCGTAAGGAGGATCAGATCTTCTCAACTCTGAGGGTGAGACCCTTTATACCCACTACCCTAACCTTATCCCCCTTCTTTATGTTCTGGTCGCTCTCCGCGTTCCATATCTCACCGTGAACTAAAACCTTCCCCTTCCCCCTTTTGAAGGTGGTCACCGCCTCCCCTTCTTCTCCCACCATACCTTCCGAACCCGTGAGCTTCTTCCTCTTTTGGGCTTTGAGACCGAACCTCCCGGCTATCAGGAAGAAGGCTGTGCTTGCGAGGACAACGGTCACTATAACGGACTTCGGTATGTCCCCGTAAGGGGATTCTGGGTCTATAAGGAATAGGGAGCCGAGGGCGAGGGATATCACACCTCCCACCGTAAGGGCGCCGAAGGTGGGAGTTATGAGTTCGAGGACAAAGAGAAGTATGCCGAGGGCTATGAGCAAAAGACCGAGCCAGTTCATAGATATAAGGGAGAGACCGTAGAGTCCGAGGAGAAGGCTTATAGCTCCCACAACACCCGGAACTATAGCTCCGGGGTTGTAAAGCTCGAAGAAGATACCGTAAAAGCCTATCATCAGGAGTAGGTATGCGACCGTGGGGTTCGTGAGTATCTTCAGGATCTGCTCTTTTAGGTTCTCCTCAACGTATGCAACGGGAAGACCTTCAGCCTTTACGGTTATCTCACCCCCGAACTTTTTCACCTTCCTCCCCTCTATCTTCCTGAGCAGATCTGAAAGGTCCGTCGCTATGAGGTCTATGACACCTTCCTTGAGAGCTTCTTCAGCTGAGAGGGCGAGGCTCTCCTTTACCATGCGTTCCACAACCTCCACGTTCCTCCCCTTTTCCTTTGCTATGCTCCTCACAAAGGCGAGCATGTCTTGAAGGATCTTCTCCTCCATAACGTCCTTCCCTTCTTTCTTTTCTCTCCTTCCCAGCTGGACGGGATGGGCTGCACCTATGTTTGTTCCGGGAGACATGGCTGCGATGTCAGCAGCTACGGTTATTATCGCCCCTGCGGAGGCAGCCCTCCCTCCCGGAGGGTAGACGAAGACGACCACGGGAAGGGGTGTCCTGTGAAACCTTTGGATTATCTTCCTCATGGAGTCGGCGAGACCGCCGGGGGTGTTGAGTTCGAGGACAAAGAGAGTCCCACCTTCCCTCTCCGCCTTCGAGATAGCCCTGTCTATGAAGTCCGCTGTGATCGGGGTTATAGGTCCCTCCCACTTCGCCACGAACACTTTAGGGAAGACGGGACCTACCAAAAGTAATATGGCTGTCAGAAGGGCAACCATAACCTCCTTAATATCATAATTATGGGTCTTAAAGTGAGGGAGATGACTCCCGAAGATCTCGAAGAGGTATACAGGATAAACAGAAGCTCCTTCACAACGGACGCTTGGAGCAGGGAAGCCCTCGAGAGGGAGTTCAGGCTACCCCACTCCCACAGGTTCGTCGTCGAAAGGGAGGGAAAGGTGATCGGATACACCTTCGTCTGGTTAATAAAAGAGGAAGCCTTCATAATGACCTTCGCCGTAGCTCCCGAGTGGAGGGGGAAGGGAGTGGGAAGGTGGTTCCTCAAGAGGGTAATAAACTTCTTGAAGGGTAAAGCCAAGATAGTCTCCCTCGACGTCAGGAAGTCGAACATACCTGCGATAAGGTTATACAGGTCCATGGGATTTAAGGTGGTCAAGGAAAGACCCGGATTTTACTCGGACGGGGAGAACGCCCTCGTCATGGAGCTGAAGCTCTGTGACGCATCCCCGTGATAGAATTAAAACCCATGTGGAACATAAGGGGAAGAAGGCTGAGCCTCTTGATAGACGAGGAGACCATAAGAAAGAGGGTGAGGGAACTCGCCAAACAAATAGAGAAGGATTTCTTGGGTTCACCGGAGGAACCTGTGGTCGTCGGACTCTTGAAAGGCTCCTTCGTATTCGTTGCGGACCTCATCAGGGAGATCGGGATGCCTGTGGTTGTTGACTTTCTTTGGGTCTCCAGCTACGGTCAGTCCATGGAAAGCTCGGGGAAGATAAGGATAGTCAAGGACCTCGACACGGACGTGGAGGGGAGATGGGTCCTTTTAGTCGACGACATACTCGACACGGGACTCACCCTCAAGGAGATCCACAGCTTCCTGATATCAAAGAAGCCTGCGGTCCTAAAGACCTGCGTTCTCCTCGAAAAGAAGGGAAGGAAGAAAGTTGACTTCACTCCAGACTACCTCGGCTTTGAGGTTCCCAACAAGTTTCTCGTAGGCTACGGACTCGACTGGGGGGAACTGGGAAGGAACTTAAAAGGTGTCTACGCGGTGGAGGAGGGATGAAGGCACTCCTCCTCGAAGGCTTCGGAGGTCCGGAGAAGCTAAGATACACCGAAGACTTCCCCGACCCTGAGCCTAAGGAGGGGGAGGTGAGGGTGAGGGTCAAAGCTGTTGCTCTCAACCACCTCGACGTATGGGTAAGGACAGGGTCCCTTCCAGTGAAGCCGGATCTCCCCCACATACTCGGCTCCGATGTGAGCGGTGTCGTGGACAAGGTTGGTCCGGGGGTGAGGAGGTTCAAGGAGGGGGACGAAGTCATCGTCGCCCCCGGACTCTCGTGCGGTCTCTGTGAGATGTGCCAAGCCGGAGAGGACAACCTCTGCAAGGACTACGATATACTGGGTCTGAGATCCAAAGGGGGCTACGCCGAGTTCGTTGTGGTCCCTGAGAGGAACCTGATAAGAAAACCCGAGAACCTCTCCTTCGAAGAGGCTTCGAGCTATCCCCTCACTTCGCTTACCGTCTGGAACGCCCTCGTTGACAAAGGGAAGATAAAGCCCGGCGACAGGGTCCTCGTGTGGGGAGGGTCTTCAGGGATAGGTGTTATGGCTATACAGATAGCCAAGCTCTTCGGAGCTTTCGTGATCGCAACAGCTGGGACGGACGAGAAACTAAAAAAGTGCAAACAGCTCGGTGCGGACCTTGTGATAAACCACTACGAGGAGGACGTCGTAAAGAGGGTAAGGGACCTATTCAATGAGGGTATTGACTTGGTAGTCGACCACGTCGGCTCCGCCACATTTTGGAAGAGCGTTGAGTGTTTGAGGAAGGGAGGGAAGCTCCTCTTCTTCGGGACCACCACAGGGGACAAGGCTGAGATAAACATAAGGCACCTCTTCGTTAGGGAGATAACCCTCCACGGAGTTTACATGGGAAGGAGGGAAAGCCTCTTCAGGATAACGAAGCTCTTCAGAGAAGGGAAATTAAAGCCTGTTGTAGATAAGGTCTTCGACCTGAAGGAGGGTCCTGAAGCTCACAGGTATTTAGAAGCTTCAAAGCACTTCGGGAAGGTTGTCCTCAAACTTTCCTAAAGCCGAGCTTCAGGGATATGTCGAGGGCTGCGTCTTCGAGGAGGGGTCTTACCTTCTCCTCTATAGCCTTTAAGGGCAGTCTGTATAAGGGAGCTATAAGCTCAACAGCTCCTACGGGTCTTCCCTTGTAGTCCCTTATGACGCAAGCTCCCCCAGATATGCCCGACTTTTCGTCGTATTCGTAGTCGAAGACAAGACCGTCCTCACCTTTTAGAGCTTTCTTTATGGCTTTCGAGGAGCTGACCGAGCTGTTTATGCTGTATCTTCTCCCCAGCCTCGACTTTACCTTCACGGGCTTTATGGTCTCCTCCGAGGCTACGTAGATCACATACCGCTTTTTTTCGTCGAGGATAGCTAAATTTACCGTCTCTCCGAACTTGAACTTTAGCGTCTTTAGAACCGGGACGGAAAGTCTGGTAAGAGGGTGCTTGTGGAGGAAGCCGTAGCCGAGGACAACGCAGCCTACGGAGAGCTTATACTTGTCCGTCTCCTTCTCTATAAGCCTGTGTTCCTCGAAGGTAGCTAATATCCTGAAGACGTTGTTCTTGTTGAGGTTGAGTTCATTGCTTATCTCGGTAACGCCCGCAACACCCTTTTTCATCAGGTATTCCAGAACGTCGAGGGCTTTGTCGAGAGCCTTCATCGCACTCTCAGAAGTTATAGATAAGGTTAACATAAAAGCTCCTTCCCGGCTCCGGAACCTTTGTGCCTGCGGAGAAGGGATCCCTGAGATAGGAGAGGTGTTCGTAGTAAAACTTGTCAAAGAGGTTCTCAACTCCGAGCAGTAGCCTTGCCCTTCCAATCTCAGCACCCGCTTTGATGTTTACAACACCCCATCCGGGTGTTTTCTCCTCTCCGAGGTCGGAGTCTACCTTGTCCTGCGTCGCTTGGAAGATACCCTCCACCTGAGCGAAGTAAGCGCCCGTGTCGTATCTGAGTGCCAGCCTGCCTTTCATAGGCGGTATCTCCGCTATGTCCTCGTCCGTTATGTTTCTGGAGGGGTCCGTTTCCTTTTTGCCCCTTATGTAAGAGGATCCCATCTCTAAGAAGAGGGTGTCCGTTACAGCTACCGTCACACTCAGTTCACCGCCGTAGAAGTTTGCGTCAACGTTTGTGTATGATCGTGCCTTGTCGTCGCTGTCCGCCCCCGCAGGTGATCCGTAAACCGTCGTATCGTTGTATAGGGTTACAAAGTCCTTTACGAAGCTGTAAAAGACCGAGAGGTCCGCACTTACCCTGCCGGTTCTCAGCCTCACACCGAGGTCTATCTCGGTATTTTTCGAGGGCTTGAGGTCAGGGTTTCCGACCCAGTCTCCATATCTCGTTTCCATAACACCCATCCTGTCGAGGGCGAAATACCTCTCCTGAGCGTCGGGGACCCTCACCGAATAACCGACACCTCCGAAGAACTGAAGGTCCTCGGACAGTTCGTAGGACAGCTGGACGTTCCCTGAAGGGTAAGTGTCTCTTCTGCTTGTGCTTTTCGTTCCGTGGTATCTGTAGTAGAGGGCTGTGTTGGCTTTGTTTTCGTCAGCTTTTGTCCGTGTAGTGTCTAACCTGAAACCTAAAACGAGCTTTAAACCTTTCCCTAACCTCTTCCTGTATTCTCCGAACACACCCAAGTCTATTGTTTCCACGTCGGGGATAGTGTTCTGGGCTGGCATGGTTCCCATCCTTGTCCTCGCCCTCCAGTTCCAACTGAAAGCCTCAAGACCCAAGCTAAACCTTCCCAAGTCATACTCCGCCTTGATACCGTAAATCTTCGACCTTGCCACCGTTTCCATGAAGGGGGTCGCGGTCCTCTTTGAGCTGTCCATGAGGTGGTAAACGTAAGAGTAATACGTGTTTAGCTTCAGCCCACCGTGCTTTAAGGTGAGGCTCAGCCTGTCCGCGTTATCCTCGGGAGAGTCCATCATGAGGTAGGGGTAGAGGACGTCCCTTATCCTCTGAGCTGTATAGGAGAGTTCCAACTTAGAATCCTTCGAGAACATAAAGCCCGCCTTAGTCCATATAGTATTTATGCTGAAGGCTGTCGAGTTCACGTATTCGGGTTTGTAGTTGGTGTATTCGGTGAACCTCTTACCCTCTCCCGTTTTGTAAGGTTTAGAATACCTGTAGGAGTATCCGAGGACCCAGTAAAACTTCTCCCTTCCGTAGGAGATGTTAAAGGAGGGGTTGAAGTAGGAAAAGGATCCCGATCCCAAGTTAAGCTTTCCGCGAAAGCCCTTCCTCGGTCTTACCGTTACCACGTTCACCGTCCCGCCGAGGCTACCGTAGTTCCTGACGTCGAAGGGCCCCTTGATAATTTCTATCTCCTCCACCTCCGAAAAGTCCACGTGGAAGAGGGGAGGGTCCATCCTATTCGGGCAGGCACCCTGTATCCTCGCACCGTCGAAGAGGACGGTGATGTTTCTCCCGCCGAAGCCTCTGATGACAACGTCGTTGGCTATACCTCCCTTCCTCAGCTTCCAAACCCCTTCCACGATCGAGAGGGCTTCAGCCGGGTCCTTCGCGAAGCTCTCCAAGACTTCTTGCTCGGTTACGGTTTCTCTTTTGGCTTTTACCTCGATCTCTTCGAGCAGGACCTCTTGAGCTAAGGCTAAGTGGAAGGTAGCGAGGAGTAAGCCCACTTTCCTCATCTTCCACCTCCTGTTAAATTTGTGTTAATTTTAACATTAAATTAACGTTAATTTTATCATAAAATTAACACCATGGAGAGGGTGAAGGAGCTTGTAGACTACGGAGTCATAGGTGTCCTTCTCTTTATGAGCGTTGTCTCCGTGGGTATAGCCATCGAGAGGTGGTTCTTCTTCAGGAGGGTGAACCTGAAGGACTTTAAAAGCAGAAGGGACCTCGAGGTAGAGCTTACGAAGGGTCTCCACATTGTAGCTACAGTCGGGTCGAACGCACCCTATGTTGGACTTCTCGGGACCGTCCTCGGGATAATGCTAACCTTTTACAGGATAGGAACCCACGGCTTTGTGGACACGAAAGAGGTAATGGTGGGTCTCGCCCTCGCCTTGAAGGCTACCGCTGTCGGACTGCTCGTAGCGATCCCTTCCGTAGTTCTCTACAACCTGCTGATGAGAAAGGTGAAGGTCTTAATGGCGAGGTGGGATGTCGAAAATGGAGGGTAAAGAGTTCGACTACATAAACGTGGTTCCCCTCGTCGACATAATGCTAGTGCTTCTTACCATAGTCCTTACCACAGCCACCTTCGTAGCTCAGGGTGAGATGCCCGTGAGCTTGCCTTCCGCGGAGAGTCCTAAGGAGGGGAGAACGTATCAAGCTATCAACATAACAGTAAAGAGGGACGGAACCGTCTTCCTCGGAAGTAAAGAGGTAAGCCTGAAGGAACTCTCGGAGAACTTAAAACTTATAGAAAGAAATACACCCGTCAACCTCAGGATCGACAGAGAAGCTAAAGTTCAAGCCTTCGTAAGTGTAATGGATGTCCTCAACAGGAACGGTTTTAGGAACGTAAACCTCTTAGTAAAGAAGTATGAGCATTAAAAATGCTCTCCTTCTTTCTCTCGCGATCCACACGGGCGTTCTGTTTACCGTTTTATCTTTCCTGCCGGACTTGGATAGGGAAGACAACTTTTTGAGGATAAGTCTGGTCAACATAAAGGTGGAGGAGACCAAGCACAAAACTGTTCTCAAGAAAACTAAAGTTCGCAGGAAGAAATCTAGGAGGAAGGTTAGGAAAATTAAAAAAGTCAAGAAGGAAAAGCTCAAAAAAGATATACTAAAACCGAAAGAAACCGTGATGGAACCTTCAGAGAGAGAAGTAACAGATACAGTTCGAAGGGAAAAGGAAAAGTCCACAAAGCGAGATTTACTTCAGGAGGAGATCGGAAAGGGTATTTCTAAAGATCAAACACCTACCGTTTCAAAGTATGTTTCGGAGAGTTTGGATGAGGGGCGAAGCTATCAAGATAAGTACAGGGAGGAGAACCTGTCCGCTATAAGGGAAGCCATCCTCTCCTATCTGAGATACCCGCCCGTAGCGAGGAGGATGGGTTGGGAGGGGACTGTGAGGGTCAGGTTTACTTTAACACCTGAAGGAAAGGTGGAGGACCTCGAAGTTGAGGAAAGTTCCGGCTACCGTATCCTCGATGAGAGTGCTTTGCGTGCTGTTTTGAAGGCGTCCGGTAGCTTTCCCAAACCGAAGAGGGAGGTAACCCTCGTAATACCTATTGTCTTTAAGCTGGAATAGAATTATAACCTTCAGTTATGGATCTTCCGGAGGTCTTAATAAAAAGCTTAGCCTCATCTAAGGGTATAGCCCACGACTCCAAAAAGGTGAGGGAAGGTTACGTGTTCTTCGCCGTAAGGGGGACCAAAGTTGACGGACACGACTTTGTCGATGAAGCGGTAAGGAGGGGGGCTTCTCTGGTGGTCGTGGAGAGGGATGTAGAGGTTGAGGGAGCGAAGGTTGTGAAGGTTCCCGATACCAGAGAAGCCCTCGGGCTTTGTGCTGACATCTTTTTCGGTTCTCCTTCAAAGAAGCTAAAGGTTGTCGGCGTCACCGGAACTAACGGCAAGACTACCGTGACATACATAATAGAGGGCATACTTAAGGAGGCGGGTTTCAAGCCCGGGGTTGTAGGGACTATAGGTTATCGGTTCGGAGACAAAAAGCTCGGCTCCGGGAGGACTACCCCCGATCAGATAACTTGGCACAAAACCTTGAGGAGCATGCTCGACCTCGGAGCGACCCACGTGGCGGCGGAGGTCTCCTCCCACGCCTTAGACCAGAAGAGGGTGTGGGGGACGAGGTTCGAAGCGGTCTTGTTCACAAACCTCTCTCAGGACCACCTCGACTACCACAAAGACATGGAGAGCTACTTCAGGGCAAAGCTGAGACTCTTCGAAGAATACGAGTATAAGTTTGCCGTTGTGAACGGGGACGACCCATACGGCAGGAGGATAGCAAAGAGGGTGGACGCTGTCACATACGGGAGGGAAGGTGAGGTGAAGATAGAGGACTTCAGAACCGGGATGTGGGGTTCCGAGATAAAGGTATCCTTTAGGGGAAGGAGCTACACATTCAGGACTAACCTCGTGGGAGACTTTCAAGCTTACAACTTAGCTTGCTCGATCGCTTACGCCTTCTTGGTGGGTATAGAACCTTCTGCGGTAGAAAGAGCCTTAAAAGGGATCAGGGTTCCGGGAAGGTTCGAGACCGTAAGGTCAAAAGAGGGCTTTACCGTAGTCGTCGACTACGCCCACACTCCCGACGCTATGGAGAACATCTTGAGGACCTTGAGGAGGGTGACCGAAGGGAGGGTCATAACCGTCTTCGGTGCGGGAGGGGACAGGGACAGGTCCAAGAGACCACTTATGGGAAAGGCTGCCGAGAGGTGGAGCGATCTTATAATCCTCACTTCTGACAACCCGAGGTCCGAAGATCCTCTGAAGATAATAGAGGATATCCTGAGGGGTGTGGATAATAAAGATAAGGTCCTTATAGAACCCGACAGGAGGACAGCCATAAGGGTAGCCTTGGAGAGGGCAAAGAGGGGTGACGTTGTAGCAGTCCTCGGTAAGGGTCACGAAGAGTATCAGGAGATAGGGGGGGTAAAATATCCCTTCAGCGATGTGGGTGTTGTCAAGGAACTCCTCTCAGGAGGTGGGGATGGCTTGTGACTTCGAGGGTTTATACTACAACGTGAAGCAGGAGCTTCTCGAGATCTTCAAGGAGTCGGACAAGCCCATACCGAGGGTGAAGTTGAAAGACATGAAGTCAGCGAGGATATGCGGTCTCGTGAACCTCGCCAAGATGATACTCTACCTCGAGGGGATGGGTATAGTGACGGTGGTAAACAGGGACGAGCCTTACCAGAACTGGGAGGTGGAGGTCCAAGCTCAGGTCTTAGACGTCTTCTTCGAGCAGATATGAAGGAGATATACCTCGTGAGGCACGCCCAGAGCGAGCTGAACGAAAGGGGTGTCTTTCAGGGAAGGCTCGACAGCGACCTCACTCCCCTCGGCTTCGTTCAGGCGAGGCTAACAGCGAGCTTTCTAAGAGAAAGAGGTATCCAGAGGATCGTCTCTTCACCTCAAAGGAGAGCTTTAAAGACAGCCCTTACGATAGGGGACGTTCTGGGTCTCGACGTTGAGGTGGACGAGAGGCTAAAGGAAATGTCCTTCGGGGACCTCGAAGGAAAGGGATTCCGCGACCTGACCAAAGAGGAAAGGAGTATGGTTCTTCGCTGGCTCGAAAACCCTGTAAGATATCCGCTACCCACACAGGAACCTTTGGAGCTTTTCGAAAAGAGGGTTTCCTCCTTCCTCGAAGACCTCCTCGGCTGGAAAGAGGAGAGGGTAGCTGTCGTCGGACACGGAGGTTCCCTTCAAGCTATCGTCTGCATAGCTACGGGTATAGGTCTTGAGAACCTCTGGAGGATACACATGGACAACGCCGGGGTGAGCCTGATAAGATACGAAGGGAGTTTCAGGATAGTCTTTTTAAACAGGAGGTGTCACCTAATCTGAGAAGACGGGTTCTATCCTCGTCCTTATCCACCTCGCGTCCCACCACTCTAAGGGTGTGACCTCGTAGCCGTTTATTAGGATCGCAAAGTGGAGGTGGTCGCCGAAGGCAAGTCCAGTCATGTCGGTAACACCTATTATCTGACCCTTCTTCACATAGTCACCCTCCTTCACTCTGAAGTCCGCAAGGTGAGCGTAAAGGCTCATTATGCCGAAACCGTGGTCTATTATGACCGTGTTGCCGTATATGCCAAGATCCCCGGCGAAGACCACAACACCGCTGTTCGCAGCGGGAACTTTGGAGTTCTTCACAGAGGCAAGGTCGTATCCAAGATGCCAGCTCCTGCTTATGACCTTCCCCTTGTAGATATACTTCCTCCTCTCACCGAAGTAAGAGAGGACCTTGCTCCCCCTCATCTGTATGAACTTTCCCTTCCAGAGCCTTTGGGGTCTCGACCTTTTCCCTATCTCCCTTATCCTCTCCTCGTCCCTCCTCCTCAGCTTCTCGTTCACCTCCTTAAAAGCTGTGACGAAGTCCAACTTCTCCAAGTCTCCACCGAGGAGGGAGTATATCTTCGTCCTTACGAGGTTCTCCCTCCCCGTCAGGTCTATGGTCACCCTCCTGAACCTGTTTTTCTTTATACCTGTCCCGAGGGGTATTACCGTTTTGTTTCCTGCTTCGTCCACCGCCACGACCTTTATAACCTCCTTAGTTGAGACGCCAACGGGAACACCGAAGAAGGCTATGTAGGTGTTGTCATCGGAGACTTTGTAAGACCTGAACCTGTGTCCTCCTACCTCCACGAAGAGTTCCACTTCTTCGCTCGTCTTTACCCTAATTCCCCCAGACCCACCCTGAAGGACCGTGTATGGAGCGTATATTATCCTGACCCTCGGTGGTTCGGTGTCCACAAAGGACTGAACCTCAAAACCTTCCCTAAGGACATAGAACCTCCTCACCTCGACGAGGACCTTAGCCGGACCGTTCTCGAGACCGAGCTTTTCGGGTTCTACCTTGAAGGTTATCTGGTTCGTGTGGGGCGGAAGACCTCCCCTGAAGAGGACCACTTCCTTGGGACCCTGATAAGCCTTCACCTCAACGAGGTCAACGTATCTCCTCGGTGTAACCGTGAGGGTAACCTCTTTCACTTTGGGTAGCTTTTCCAGCTGTTCGAGACCTACCACCTTCGGCTTATAAAAGAAGACGTTGTAAACCGTAAAGCCTACCACAAGCAGGAGGGCTAAGAAGACGAACCTCCTCACGAGCCTCCTAATCCCTCCCATCCTCCACACCCACCGAAAACCAGTTCTCCTCCTCATATATTCTACGGATACGGAGTTTGTGTTTCCGAAGGAGACCTTTAAGAGCTTCGAGGTCCCCTTCCCCGTAAAGACCCGAAAGGATGAGCCTACCCTTCGATACTTTAACCAAATCACCTATCTCCTCTTTAAAGACCGATATCTCGAGGTTGGCGACTACGAGGTCGAACCTCTCATTAATATCCCTCGCCCTTCCCCTCCTGCACTCGATGGAAACTCCGTTTATTCTTGCGTTCTCCCCGCACTCCCTTACCGCCTCCTCCGAGATATCTACTGCGAGGACCCTCCCCGCACCGAGGAGCTTTGAAGCTATCGCGAGTATCCCGCTCCCCGTCCCGACGTCGAGGACCGAATCCCCTTTCCTTAGCATCTCTTGAATGGCTCTGAGGCAGAGCTTCGTCGACGGGTGGAGACCCGTCCCGAAGGCCATACCCGGCTTTATAAAGACCACCTTCTTCCAAGGGGGAAGGACCACTATCTTCCCCACCTCAATTGGACCGAAGCCTTCCCTCCAGCTTTCCCAGTTCTCCGGAACTTCCTCTTCTTTGACGGGCTTTAAGCCTTCGAGAGGCTCGTATGTTGCGAAGACTACCTCTTCCCCTTCCCTTCTCACTATCTCAACGGGGATACCGAGGTTCCAGAGTTCCTCCTCGCTCAACTTGTAGAGGAACCTCCTCAAAGGACCTTCCTCAAGAAGCTAAGAAGCAGTTCGTTGAACTCCTCCGGGTTCTCGAAAGGGGGAAGGTGTGCTGAGTCTTTTATCTCTTTATACTCCGCACCCTTTATACCCTCCGCTATTCTCCTTACCACCTCGGGCGGTGTCACCTTCTCGTCGTCCTTACCGGCGACGACGAGGACGGGAACGTCTATTTCAGGTAGCAGGTCCCTGTTGTCCCTCCTCTCGGCGAGAGCTTTGAGCGTCTTTATTATCCCCTCCCGTGTCGCCTTCTCCATCATGCACCTCAGCCTACTCATCTTTTCCTGATCTTTCTTCGTCGCCGGTGACGTCTGGTTCTCGAGCATGGTCTCTATAAGGAAAGCTGTTCCTTCCCTCCTTACCCTCTCCATGGTCTCGTATCTTACCTTCTTTTGCTCCTCCGTGTCCGCCTCCGCCCTCGTGGACACGAAGACAGCTCCCTTTACCATGTCCTTGTATCTCCTGAACATGTCGAATATCACGTAACCCCCCATGCTGTCGCCGACGGGAACGAGCCTTTTGATACCGAGGGAGCTTATTTTGGAAAGGACGAAGTCGGTTATCCTCTCTACGGTGAGTTCACCGGGTAGGGGTCTCTCCTCTCCGAAGCCGGGGTAGTCCACAGCCACGTAAGGTATACCTTCTCTCTCCAAGACTTCCATCTGGGAGGAGAACATCTCCTTCGAAAGAGGAAATGCATGCAAGAAAAGGACCGCAACGGGTGTGAAGACCCTCATGAGATTAAATTATAAAGTCATGAAGGTGAAAGAGGTCCAAAGTTTGATAGAGAAGGAGGGTCTCGACGCCTTCCTCTTCTCCTCTCAGGCTAACGTCTTTTACCTCTCCGGTTTTAAGTCCACCCACGCCTACGTGGTTCTCACACCCTCTTCGAAGCACCTCCTCACCGACGGGAGGTATTACGAAAGGGCTAAGAAGGAGCTAAAAGACTGGGACGTTGTCCTCATAAAGGGAAAGGCTCTCAGGTTCATAAAGAGGTTCCTTAAAGACCTCGGTGTCAGCAGGGTAGGTTACGAGAGGGACAGGGTAAGCTGTGACTTCAGAGGGTCTCTGAGGGCAAAAGGGATAAGGTGGGTGGGCTACACAAACTTCTTGAGGGATATAAGGGCTGTAAAGACAAAGGAGGAGATAGAGAGGATGAGGGAGGGGGCGAAGAAGGTGGACAGAATCTTCAAAGATATACTCGGCTTTGTAAGACCGGGGATGACGGAGCTTGAGGTGAGGAGGTTCATAGTGAACAGGATCTTCGAGGAGGGTTCCACGGGTGAGAGCTTCCCCGCCATAGTTGCGGGAGGTGAGAGTTCAGCGATCCCCCACCACGAGACCTCACTAAGAAAAATAAAAAGCGGGGAACCTCTCCTTATAGACATGGGGCTTGTGTGGAGGGGATACTGCACCGACTTTACGAGGACCTTGTTCATAGGAAAACCGGAGGAGGAGTTCAAGAAAGTATATACGGTGGTAAGGGACGCCCACCTCTTTGCCCTCGAAAAGGTGAAGGTTGGAAACAGGATAGGTGACGTTGACAGGGCTGCGAGGGAGCATATAAGCAGAAAGAGGCTCGGTAAGTTCTTCAGCCACTCCACAGGACATGGTATAGGTGTTGAGATCCACGAGTATCCGAGGGTCTACTTTAAGGGTGAGGACGCAAATAGGGTCATAGAAGAGGGTATGGTCTTTACCGTGGAGCCGGGAGTTTACCTGCCGGGGAGGTTCGGGGTTAGGATAGAGAACATGGTCGCAGTAATAGACGGGAGGGGTGAGCCTCTCTCCTCGGTAGGTCTCGACCTCGTAACACTTTAGTAGAATATACCCTTAGGTTGAAGGAGGGTCTCGTAGTAGAGAGGGTAGCCCAGCTAATAAGGGTAAGGACCGAGGAAGGGAAGGAGCTGAGGGGAATACCGAGGGGAAAGGTCCTCAAAAAGACGAGGATCTATGCGGGAGACAGGGTCCTCGGTGAGGAGATAGATCGGGAGACCTTCGCCATAGAGGAGGTGAAAAATAGGAAGAACCTCCTCATAAGACCTCCCATAGCGAACGTGGACAGGGTGATATGCGTTGTGACCGTTGAGATGCCCGAGTTCGACAACCACCTCCTCGACAGCCTCCTCGTCGTTTACGACCACGTTGGTTGCGAGCCTGTTATCGTCTTCAACAAGGTGGACCTGCTCGGTGATGAGGGAAGGAAGGAGCTGGAGAGGTGGACTGAGATATACTCCTCTGCGGGTTACGACGTTGTTCACGTGAGTGCGGAGACGGGTGAGGGACTCGAGAAAGTGGTGGACCTCGTGGAGGGGGAGATATGCATACTCGCCGGACCTTCTGGAGTCGGGAAAAGCTCGATTTTGAAGAGGCTAACCGGTGCGGAGCTAAAGACCCAAGAGGTTAGCGAAAAGACGGAGAGGGGAAGGCACACGACCACGGGTGTTAAGCTCCTTCCCTTCGGGAGGGGTTCTTTCCTCGGCGACACTCCGGGCTTTTCCAAGGTGGAGGTCCTCGACTTTGTAAGGAGGAGGGACGTGAAGAACTACTTCAGGGAGTTCCTCAGATACGAGTGTAAGTATCCGGACTGCACACACACGAGGGAGCCGGGGTGTGAGGTGAAAAAGGCGCTCGCGGAAGGTGAGGTAAGCTGTGAGAGGTTCAAAAGTTACCTCAAGATGATAAAGGAGTATATCGAGGATCTCGAAGAGATCTGCGGCTGATCAGGAAAACTCCTCTCCGGGGGTCCTCAGGAGCATCTCCTTTACGACCTCCCTCAGGTCCCTCCCTTCCATGACCACCTCGTAGACCGCCGTCGTTATAGGTGCGTATATGTTTTCCCTGTCGACGAGGGGCTTCAGTGCTTTTACAGTTTCGACACCCTCGACTGTCTGACCTATCTTTTTGAGGGCTTCGGAGGGTCCCATTCCCCTTCCGAGGAGGAGACCGAAGGTCCTGTTCCTCGAAAGGTCGGATGTGGCGGTCAGGATCAGGTCTCCCGCCCCAGAAAGTCCGAAGAAAGTCTCCCTTCTCGCTCCCAACTTCACCCCTATCCTCGTCATCTCCACTAAGCCCCTCGTTATGAGGGCAGCCCTTGCGTTGTGACCGAAGCCGAGTCCGTCCGAAATACCGCAGGCTATGGCTATCACGTTCTTCAAAGCCCCTCCCAGTTCAACACCCGCAAGGTCATCGTTGAGATATACCCTGAAGTTCTCCGAGTTTATGGCGTCCCTCAAGCCCTTCGCCACCTCAGGGTTCCCCGAATACCCGAGGACGACCGCTGTGGGGAGACCCTTCGACACTTCCTCAGCGAAGGAGGGTCCGGAGAGGGCGAAGACCTCAGCTTCGGGATGGACCTCCTTCACTATCTCGCTTATCCTCTTGAAAGTTCCTACCTCCAAACCCTTGGAGGCGCTCACGAACTTCCTGCCTCTCAGGTCTACCTTCGAGACCACGTCCCTTACAGCTTGGGTGGGAAGGGCGCAGATTATATACTCGAAGTCCTCCATGTCAGAGAGGTGCGTTGTAGCCCTGACACCTTTGGGAAGCTCCAAACCCTCCAAATAAGGATGCTTTCCCTCGTTTATCCGCCTCACAACTTCGGGGTTCTTATCGTAGATGAGGACTTTGTGTCCCTTCTTTGAGAGGTGTGTCCCGAGAGCTGTCCCCCACCTTCCCCCGCCGAGTATTCCAAACTCCATAAGTGTTTAAGATTATACTAAGAGGGATGCTGAGAGATGCTTTAGAGGAACTCCTCTACTGGGCTGTGTCCGTCCTCGTGAACTTGATACTTTTTTCCCTCCTCACCTCAGTCTTCATAGTGAAGGTGGAGGAGGTCCCGGATATATACCCTTTGAGGGTCGAGATAGTGGAGGTTAAAAAGAAGGAGGAAAAGAAGGCAAAGTCGGTGACTCAGGTAAGGAGCGAGGCGAAAAGGACGGTAGCCAAGAAGGAGACTCCAAAGGAAAAGAAGAAGATAGCAGGCACCGGGGTTTCGAAGGCTCACACCAAAGGTGACGTTAAGGTCCCGGAAGAGGAGGACGTCTCGGTCCTTGCGGAGATACAGAGGAAGGTGGAGATGAGGCTGAAGGAGCAAAAAAGACCGAAGAAAAAGGAGGTGGGGACGATCTCCGCAGTAGTAAAGGGTGGTCAGGTGAAGATAAAGGGGGGGACGAGGAGGATAGTCTACACACCTCCCCTTCCCGAACTCGTCACGACCGAGTTTCCGAGTGCGGTGAGGGTGAGGATATGGGTCTCACCTGAGGGGAAGGTGGTGAGGGCGGTCTTGGTTCAGAGGAGCGGAAGTGCTAACATAGATAGTGTCCTTCTTTCCTTCGTGAGGGGTATAAGGTTTGAGAGGGTCGAGGAGAAGGAGGTTCAGGTTGGGGAGATAACCTTCAGCTTTCAGGGAGGTTGAGAGATGGGTATAGGGAAGGCGGTCAGGCTCGAGAGGATAATGAACAGGGAGACCAAGAAAACAATTATAGTCCCGATGGACCACGGGGTCAGCTCCGGACCCATAGAGGGCATAAGGAACATAAAGGAGGCGGTAGAGAAGGTGGCGAGGGGGGGAGCGAACGCTGTTGTTCTGCACAAGGGGATGGTAAGAGCAGGTCACAGGGGTAGCGGTAGGGACATAGGTCTCATAGTCCACCTCTCCGCCTCCACGGACCTCTCGCCTACGAAAAACGACAAGGTCCTCGTCTGCACGGTCGAGGAGGCTATAAGGCTCGGTGCGGACGCTGTTTCGATCCACGTGAACCTCGGAGCGGAGCAGGAGAGGGAGATGCTCAGGGACTTCGGGAAGGTCTCGAGGGCTTGCGAAGAGTGGCAGATGCCCCTCCTCGCCATGGTATACGGGAGGGGTCCCAAGATAGAGAACCAGTATGACCCGAAGGTGGTAGCCCACTGTGCGAGGGTGGGTGCGGAACTCGGAGCGGACATAGTCAAGGTCCCGTATACCGGAGACCCTGAGACCTTCTCGAAGGTGGTCGAAGGCTGTCCGATACCCGTGGTGATAGCTGGAGGTCCCAAGATGAAGTCGGAGAGGGACGTCCTCGAGATGGTCTACGGTGCGATCAGCGCGGGGGCGAGCGGTCTCTCCATAGGAAGGAACATCTTTCAGGCGAAGGATCCCACCAAGATGGTTATGGCGATGGCGAGGATAGTTCACGAAGGAGGGGACGTGGAGTCCGCCCTTGAGGTCCTCGAAGGCGTGAAGGTCTGAGGAGGTCTCCCATGGGACTCCTCGAAGGGAAGAAAGCCCTGATCACGGGTGTTGCCAACGAAAGGAGCATAGCCTACGGCATAGCAAAGTCATTCAAAAGGGAAGGTGCGGAGCTTGCTTTTACTTACGCGAACGAGAAGCTGAAAAAGAGGGTGGAGGAGATAGCAAAAGGGTTGGGTAGCGACCTCGTCACCAAGTGCGACGTCACCTCCGACGAGGACATAGACGCCCTATACAAGTTCGTAAAGGAAAAGTGGGGGGAGCTTGACATCCTCGTCCACTCGGTAGCTTACGCCCCGAAAGAGGAGTTCAAGGGGGGTGTGATAGACACGACGAGGGAGGGCTTCAAGATAGCGATGGAGGTCTCCGTTTACTCCCTAATAGCCCTCACGAGAAAGCTCCTTCCCCTCATGGAGGGAAAAAACGGTAGCATAATAACGCTTACATATTACGGCTCGGAGAAGGTGGTTCCCCACTACAATGTGATGGGGATAGCGAAGGCAGCCCTCGAGTCCGCGGTAAGATACTTAGCCTACGACATAGCGAAGCACGGACACAGGATAAACGCCATATCCGCAGGTCCGGTGAAGACGCTCGCAGCTTACAGCATAACCGGGTTTCACCTCTTGATGGAACACACGACGAAGGTAAACCCCTTCGGAAAGCCTATAACGACGGAGCAGATAGGGGACACTGCTGTCTTTCTCTGCAGCGACTGGGCGAGCGGTATAACGGGGGAGGTGGTTCACGTCGACCACGGCTACCACATAATGGGAGTCTTCGGGAGGGAGGAGGAGATAAAGAAAGAGGTCTTTGAGAAGTGAGCCTGAGACCCACCAACCTCCCCCTCACCGCCAAAGGGTTCGATGAGGAAAAGATCGGTGTCTGTTTCGGTTGCGGTTGCTACTGCGGATACATAGCCTATCTGAAGGGGGGGAATATAGTTGACGTTTACGGACACCCCAACGATCCCAACGGTATGGGTAGCCTATGCACGAAAGGTATAGCCCTCCTTCAGGAACTCCCCAAAAACCCTATGAGGGCGAAGAGGGTCCTTTTGAGGGAGGGGGAAGAGTTCAGGGAGGGTAGCCTCGAGGAGGTAAGAAGGAGGGTCGGGAAGAGGGTCGGCATCTTCCTCGACAGGTTGACGACGGACCTGAGGGACCTCCTGACCTCCCTTCAGCTCACGGACTGTGTATACTCCGACGCTGTCCACCTTCCCTTCAGACCTTCAACTTTGAAACCCCAAAGTTGGTCTTCGAAGAAGGTTATAGTCGCCATCGAGTGCGACCCCGTCTTTTCGGAGGTGATGTCGGTAAGGTGGATAGTGGACGCTGTGGAGAGGGGAGCTTACCTCGTCGCCGTCTCATCGAGGTTCGGAACAGTAGCCCAGAAGGCGAGCGAGAGCTTCCTCCTCAAACCCCCGAAAGTTGTGAGATTCTTAGAGAGTTTGGCGGACGCGATTGAGGGGAAGAAGGCTCCGGAAAAGGTAGATAAGATCTCCCGCGCGATCCTCGGACTCGGAGATTCCCTCCTCCTTATCGGAGACACCCTCCTGAGGACGCCTTGGAGGGGAAACGTCCTCTCAGCCCTAAAGAGAATAAGGCTAAGGACGGGAATAGACTACTCCTTCGTCGGGGACGTCACCCCGATAAAAACGAAGAGTCTCTCGGACCTTTTGAGGGAAGCCACTTCCCTCGATACGCTTATCCTCACGGGAAACCCATTCGCTTACATAAACGATACGGAGCCTCTCGAGAAAACTTTCAAGGTCCACCTCACCCTCTTTCCTAACCTAACAGCCAACTCCTCGGACGCCGTCGTTCCCGTAAGGTCCTTTCAGGAGAGGGAGTTCACGGGCTTCAGAAACGGGTTCGGGAACCTCAAAACTTCGGGACCCGTTTTAAGCTCGGAATTTTGGACCCTCTCCGACTTCCTAAGGGAGGTCTTCGGAGCTGAAGTTCCCGAGGACCTCTCTGTTCCCGACCTCCCGCCCGTAGAGGAGGTGGAGTTCGAAGGGACGGAAGTAGAAGAGGAAGGTATATACCTCCTCGTTGACAGGACACTCGTCGACGACGTCGGTCACTGGAACCTGTGGACCCACGAAGTGGAGAGGGAGCAGAGGGTCCTCGCAAACGAAAGGACAGCTGAACTTTTAGGAGGGGAGCTGAAGATCGGGGACCTCACCCTAAAGATCACGGTAAACAACAACATAGCGGATGAGACCATCCTCTTCCCCGACTCCTTCGAGGAGACCCAGCCCTTCGACCCCGGGATAAGGGCTGGGAAGGTCCTCCCGGACCCGGATATCAGGGTCTTCAGATACAGTTAAAATATTCTGGCGGAGGTGAAGGTATGAACATAGAGTTCAGGGGAGTAGACATACAGATAACGGATGCCATGAAAGCCTTCATAGAGGGAAAGCTCAGGAGATTTCACAGGTATCTCAGGGAGGCGGGGGAGGATCAGGTCGAGGTTGTTGTGTCCGTCTCGAGCGTAAGGTCCAGGCAGAAAGACTACGCGGGCGGGAGCAGACCTACCCTCTACAGGGTGGACATGCACATGTATCTCAAAAACGTCCCCCACGGCTCGATCCACGCTTGGGAGGAGGACCCTGACGTCTTCACAGCCCTCGACCAGGTCCTCGACGAGATAGAGAGACAGCTCATAAAGTTAAAGCAAAGGAGATTGGAACTCAGAAGGGAGTCGGCGAAGATAAAGGAGAAGATGCACGCACCCGAGTCCCTACCCCCTGAAGAGAGGGAAAAGCCGACGATAGTCGAGGAGGAACTCGCCTTCGAAAAGCCCATGAGCGTCGAGGACGCCCTCGTCGAGATCGAGACTACGGGAGCTATGTTCGTCCCATTCGTGGACATAGAAACGGGATACCTGAAGATACTCTACAGGAAGAAGGGGGGCAACTTCGGTCTCATAAATACGAAGTGCAGGATGGTGTGATGGAGGTAAGGTTCAGGTTCCTGAGGTGGAGGTTCGTCTCTTACGTGGTCTCGCTCCTTTTAGTTTTGGGAAGCCTTTTCCTACTTATGACCAGAGGTCTGAACCTCGGTCTCGACTTCACGGGAGGGACCGTCCTTGAGATCAGGTTCTCGAAAGATGTGGATATATCCGAGGTGAGGAGGGCGGTTAAAGAGGCGGGTATTGGCTCCTTCCTCGTTCAGGAGACTAAGGAGGGGAGCTTCATAGTGAAGGTAAGACTCGGAGAGGACGTTCAAGGTGTCAAGGAGAACCTCAAAAAAGTTTCCGAATACGAACTTATTAGGGAGGAGAGGATAGGGAGCGTCATAAGCGAAGAGCTAAGGAGAAAGGCTGTCTTTGCCATCCTCACAGCACTCGGAGGCATACTCCTGTATCTTGCCTTCAGGTTCAAACCAATATGGGGTGTGGGAGCGCTCCTTGCCCTCCTCCACGACGTCGTAATAGTTACGGGAGCTTACTCGCTCACCTACAGGGAGGTAAACCTCGAAGTCGTCTCCGCCCTCCTCATAGTCGCGGGATACTCCGTAGCGGACACGGTTGTGATCTTCGACAGGATAAGGGAGAACCTGAGGGTAAGGAAAGGTCTCCCCCTCGAGGAGATCATGGACCTTTCCATAAACCAGACCCTGTCGAGGACGTTGATGACCTCGCTGACGACCTTCGCGACCGCTTCCGTCCTCTTTCTCGTCGGCGGACACGCCCTCTCGAATATAATGTTCGCCTTCGTCGTCGGCGTCGTTGTCGGGACGCTGTCTTCTGTCTTCGTGGCGAGCGCCTTCGTCCTCGACATGGGTAGAATTCTGAGCAGGGAGGAGGTAAGAGAAGAGACAGCCTGATGGAGTATGCTCTCCTCTTCATCCTCGGGACCGTCTTCGGTAGCTTTTACAACGTGGTGATATACAGACTCCCGAGGAACATGTCCCTACTCAGACCCCCCTCCTTTTGCCCCTCCTGCGGCTCCAAAATAAGGTGGTTCGACAACGTCCCCCTCATATCTTACGTAGTCCTAAGGGGGAAGTGCAGGGACTGCGGTGCGAGGATACCCCTCCAGTATCCCCTCGTTGAGCTTTCGAGTGGTCTATTGATGGTTTTGACATACTGGGTGTGGGGTTTATCCGCCGACTTCTTAGTCTACTACGCCTTCTTCTCTTCTCTCCTTATCCTTTCAGTTATAGATCTTAAGTGGTTCCTCCTCCCGGACAGGATAACAATTCCGGGTATGCTGATGGGAGTCCTCACCTCACCCTTCAGGGAGACGATAACTCCCATCGGGAGCATCTCGGGTATTTTCCTCGGCTTTTTCCTCTCCCTCGCCATTTACTTTTACTACATAAGGATAAGGAAGGTCGAAGGTCTCGGTTTCGGAGACGTGAAGCTCCTCGGCTTCATAGGTTCCGTTACAGGTCCCTACGGAGTTCTCATCTCTATGTTTTTCGGGAGCCTCATAGCCCTCGCTTACGCCTCACCCCTCATAATCAGGAACAAAACGATCCAGTTCGCCATACCCTTCGGTCCCTTCCTCTCCCTCGGGTGCTTTTTGGGAGTTCTCCTCAAAGAAAAAGTCCTCAGCTTCCTCGGGTTTTAATATTCTTATGGAAAGGGTAGCCCTGATAACGGGTATAAGGAGGATAGGGGGGGAGGTGGCGAGGTATCTGTTGAGGGTCGGCTTTGACGTTGCCCTCGTATACAGGAGTTCAGAGAAGGAGGCGAAAAGGATAGAGGAGGAAGGAAAGAGGCAGGGGAGGAGGGTTCTCCCCATAAGGGCTGACCTCTCGGACCCTAAAGCTTGCGATGAGGTTGTAAGGCGCATTGAGGAAGGGTTCGGGAGGCTCGACGCCTTTTTACACCTCGCCTCACCCTATAAGAAGACACCCGTTGAGACCCTCTCCCACGAAGAGATCCTTAGCCACTTCGGACCGATAGTTGAAGCCTTCCTCTTGATATCTTCGAGGGTTTACAGGCTCATGATGAGGAATGGAGGGAAGGTGAAGGGTAGGATAGTAGCCTTCGGAGACTGGGCTGTCGAGATGACACCTTACAGGGGCTTTTCCGCATACCTCGTGGCTAAAGGAGCTTTGCACACCGCGGTTAAGGTCCTCGCGAAGGAGTTCTCTCCTCACGTTCTTGTGAATTGCATAGCCCTCGGACCTACCGCAAAACCTGAAGGTATGGAGGAGGAAACTTGGAAGAAGATCCTAAGCAACACACCCCTGAGGAGGGAGGTGTCGCTGAAGGACATCCTCAGCCTTGTGATCTACCTCCTTGAGGTGGAAAGCGTGACCGGTGAGATCATAATGGTCGACAGCGGGAGGCACATAGCGGGTTCTCAGGCATGAGGAAGGTGGCGGTTCTCCTCAGCGGTGGTGTGGAAAGCTCCTCCCTCGCTGTCCATTATCTTCTGAGGGGCGACTACGTATACCCCTTCTACGTGAGGTCGGGACTCCCTTGGGAGGAGGCTGAGAGAAACCACCTCTTGAAGCTGTGGACTTGGCTGAGGAAGAGGTATAAGAGAATTTCTCCCCTGAGGACCCTCTTCATGAAGGGACCTTCCGTGAAGGGTGTTCCCATCAAAGAGGAGCAGATGGAGATACCCTTAAGAAACATGGTCCTTACCGTCCAGACAGCCCTCCTCGCCCACAGGAGAGGTATAAGGACCCTCGGTGTAGGTAGCCTCGGCGTATACCCCTTCCCCGACAACAGAAGGGAATACTTCGACAGACTCGAAGAGCTGATATCGGAGGGTTTAAGGACACCCTTTAAGATAGACACACCTTTCATGGGAATGACAAAGCCGGAAGTAATAAGGAGGTTCTCGGGGAAGCTACGCTACGACCTTACCTTCTCCTGTGCGAACCCCGTAAAGGGTATGCATTGCGGTGTCTGTGCAAAGTGCGTTGAGAGGAAGGAGGGTTTCAAGGAAGCGGGTGTTCCCGACCCTACCCCTTACTTCTCATGAACTCCGCTATCCTCCTTTCCATGAGGTCCTTGTAGTAGAGCTTTTCTTTCTTTAGCTTCTCTATCTCGAGCTGGAGATCGTGGGTCATGGGATGGTGCTTTTCGAGCTTTGCAACCTTCTTGTCGAGTTCGTCGTGCTTTTCCTTCCACTCCCTGAACTGAGGATCCTCACGGCAGAGCTTCTCCACGATCTCCTCACGGTTCATCTCACGTCCCCCCTTCTCGGTTTGAAGATAATTAAACCACAGAGGGAGAGGAGGTAGCCGATAAGTAGGGAGGAGAGGTTGCCCGCAAAGACGTAAAAGAGGAAAGACAAAAAGAAAGGAACGGACAAAAGCATGTAGCTCCAAAAGTATATTCTGACAGCTTTGTAGCTCCATAGCTTTTCCGAGGTGCTTACAGGGAACCTTCTCCTCAGCAAAAGAGCTACGAGGTATGAGAAGAGGGCGGAACCGACAACGACCGAGTAAACGTAGAGAAGGAGCTTTACGGAAACGGGGACCGCAAACAAGCTGTAAAGGGAAAGTGAAGCGACGAAAAGGACCGTGATCGCGAATACGAAGGCGAGGTTAAGGTGAAAGGCTCTTCTCAAAAATACTTTACCTTTGTCCCCGGTATCTCCCTCAGCCATAGGCACTCTTCCCTTCTCGGACCCGTAGAGAGCATAACAACGGGGACACCCGTGACCTCCTCGATCAGACCTATATACTCCTTAGCACGTGGAGGGAGGTCGCTTATGTCCCTTATACCCTTTGTGGGCTTTAGCCAACCTTTCATAGTTACGTAAACGGGTCTGCATTCCCTGAGGAGGCTAAGACTCGCGGGAAAGTGGTCTATTTTCTCACCTCCGCAGTCGTAAGCGACGCATACCTTTATCTCCTCGAAGGTGTCGAGGACGTCGAGCTTCGTTATCACAAGACCGTCCAGCTGGTTTACCCTTACCGCATGCCTGAGGACCACGAGGTCGAGCCAACCGCACCTCCTCGGTCTTCCCGTAGTTGAACCGTATTCTCCGCCGAGTTCTCTCAGCTTCTCACCCTCCGGTCCTTCAAGCTCGGTTGGGAATGGACCGCCCCCCACCCTAGTCGTGTATGCCTTTGAAACACCGAGGAAGTAAGCGTCCGAGAAGAACTTGGGTGAGAGACCCGTTCCGTTGGCGAGACCGAGGGCTGAGGAGTTGGAGGAGGTCACGAAGGGATAAGTTCCCATATCGACGTCGAGCATTGTCCCCTGAGCGCCCTCGAATATCATAGATCTATCGCTCTCGAGCAAGAGCTTAGAAACGTCCCTGACCATACCCCTGTAGCGCTCGTAGATCCTGAGGATCTTCTCGAGGGTTCCCTCCACGTCCACTTCTATCCTCTCACCGAAGACCTTCTCCGAGATGTCCTTCACGAAACGGAAGTTTTCTTCGACGAGTTCACCCACCCTCTTCTCGTCTTCGAGGTCCGATATCCTTATACCCTTCCTCCCGAACTTGAACATGTAAGCCGGTCCTATACCCCTCAATGTCGTCCCTATCCCTCCCCTCTTCTCGAATAGCCTGTCGAGGATCTTGTGGTAGGGAAGGACGAGGTGCGCCCTGTCGCTTATGAACAGCCTTCCCTCACAGTCAACGCCGAGTTCTTTTAACTGTCTCAGCTCCTGATCGAGGACCTCAAGGTCCACCACCATACCCTGCGTTATCACACCGGTCACGTGGGGGTGAAGTATACCCGTCGGAAGCAGGTGCAGAACCACCCTCTTTCCGTTGTAGATAACTGTGTGTCCCGCGTTGCTCCCCCCCTGATACCTTATGACCATATCGTAGCTTTCGGAGAGGAGGTCTACGATCTTACCTTTGCCCTCGTCACCCCACTGGGCGCCCAAAACGACCAGCTTCCTCTTCATCCGAACTACTAATTGTATAATAGGAGTTCAAATTATGCACAGGGATAAAAGCTACTATTTGATACAGAACGTCGATCAAGCCCTCCGTATCCTTTTCTTGATAAATGAGGAGCCAAGAAGCATCGAAGATCTCCAAAAGATAACCGGACTGAAAGCGGAGAGGATAGAAAAGATACTCGAAGTCTTCGTTGAAAGGGAGTGGGTCTCATACCACGAAGAGTCCGGGAAATACATGCTCGGTGTGAAGTGTTTTGAGCTCGGGAGAGCTTATTTTGGACACCTCGACGTCAAGAGTCTCGCAAGACCCATTCTCAGAAAAGTGGCAGATGAGCTGAAAGAAAACTCTTACCTAACAACCCGCATAGGCTACGAGGTCCTATACATAGAAAGGCAAGAGGTGGAGAGGGAGGTGGGTATACTCTCCCGTTTCGGGAGGGTCCTTCCCATGTACGCTTCCGCTTCGGGGAAGATATACCTCGCTTACTTCGACGAGAGGGAGCTTGAAGACTACTTCAAGAAAGTGAAGTGGATAAAATACACCGAAAACACGAAGACACCCGACGAGGTAAGGGAGGAGGTGGAGCTTGTAAGGAAGAGGGGTTTTTCCGTGAACATAGGTGAGTATGAGGAAGATGTGGTGAGCATAGCTGCACCTGTTTTCGACTACGCGGGAAAGGTTAACTACACGGTGAGCGTCGTTGCACCCGCTCACAGAGTCCCGAAGAAGCTCCTTACCACCAAGTTCAGGGACACGGTAGTTCATGCTGCGGAGGAACTCTCGAAGAGATTGGGAAGGACCTTTCCGAAGAAGTAATTTACAAAGTCGTCGATGAAAGGAGCAGAGAAATCAAGCAAAGGCTTGACAAGCTTGAAGAGAGAATGGAAAAGCTCGAAAGAAGGCAGGAAGAAGACTTCAGATATCTCAGCCAGAAGATAGACGAGCAGATAGGACAGTTGAGGAAGAGATAAGGAGGACGAACGAAAGGATAGACCTCATCAGCCAAAACCTCAACCAGAGGATAGACATGCTCTACATAATGGGTGTTGGTGTTCTTTGGTTTCACGGTGAGAAACAAAGAACTCGAACCTGAGAAAGAAGTTGAAAAGCTTAAGAGAGAGTTCAAGATAAAAATAGACTGGAATAAAGCCTTTGAGGCAGTGAGGTTCCGAGTAAAAATGCAAATCTTGGGTGGTTTTATCGCAATACTGATTGGAATACCTGCAGGAATTGTGCTTATTTCATCTATGGCAGATGATATTTCATTTTTTGCAAAAGAGGACCCATTTTTTAGATTTATGTTCTTTGTTTTCGCTCCTGCAATTTTGTTGACAACCATCGTCGGGTGGTTTCTGCACATGAAATTCTTGAAAATAACCATCAGACGGGTAAACGTCAGGTAAATAAAAGAAGGAGGCAAAGTCTCAAAGACCTCCGCGGAAGGGATTAGGAGCGGGAGAGGTTTTTTCGGTTCCTTACTTTACCTGAATAATGCTATACTATCCTATAGGAACTTTAGGAGGACATAAGAGTAT
>WFYM01000014.1 GCA_015490115.1 Aquificaceae bacterium | reverse complement strand
GCTGTCCATGAGTCCCTCTTGGCTGTCAGACTTGCATACACAGGTCCGCCTCTCTCGTCCACCGCAAGCCAAAGGTAGTAAAACTTCCTTCGCTTCTTTATCTTCGTCTCATCCACATACACCCATAGTGCATAAGTGTATAAAGCTCTAAGCATCTTGCCCACTGAGTGGAACCATTCCCTGATCGCTTCTATGCTTACCCTGTAGCCCTCGTCTGAGAGGTATTTCCGAACGTCTCTTAGAGACATACCCTTGAAGTAGAGCAGGACTGCTTTTGCCTCTACACTTGAAGGAAGTTTTCATTCTACCCCTCCACTTGGAGGGGTTCCTTTGCTTTAAAAAGTTGACATCCTCAAAGGGAGGAACAAAAAGAGGGAAAATGAAGAATTATGGGAATCATAGAGAAACTCAAGCAGTGTATACGCAAAGTATACCACAGGAACAAGATTCCACCAAAAGTGAAAGCGAAAGCAGTTTTCTTATACCACTGGGGAATAGCCCTGAGGAAAGTAGAAAGATTCAGAAAGGCTCTGGGGCTAAGAGGCTCAAGAGAGGCAATCAGGCATAAGTTCCAGCAAGGGGAAAGTGATAACAACTGATAAAGGGTGGCGGTATAGGAGAACATGCAGGGAGCTTAGGCTTGAGTGGAAGCATGAAACCTTTGGAAAAAGGTTTTTTATAAGAGGTTTCCATGGAATGCTAATACTACACTTTAGAGGGCTTATCTTGACATCTTTATGGAGAGAGATTAAAGGGGACTCTCAGAGACCTGTGGAAGCTCAGTGGGTGTTTAGATACCTTGACACCTCTAAGAATTCCGCTGTGTGATATAATACTGAAACATATGAGAGTATCCGTCTTACTGTTTCCTTTTCTTATTCTCCTTTCGGGTTGTTCCTATATAATTCCTCAATCTGGTCCTTCCACATACGCTGTCAGGCAGAACGAGAGCATAACGCTTGTAGACCTCACACCTCAGCTCGTCTCAAGGATGAAACAGGAAAGGGAGAGCCTAAAGGAAAAGATAAGGGCTTTTCTGACGGAACCTTACTCTCCAGTCATAGGTAAGGGGGACGTCCTCGAAATAGTTATCTACGAGTCCCCACCCGCTGTTCTTCTGGCTTCGAGCGCCTCAGCTATAATTCAGACGGACGGTTTGTCCTCTCTTACGGTCCCGTCCCAAATGGTGGACGACATGGGCTACATAAACGTTCCCTTCGTCGGTAGGGTCTACGTCCTCGGGAGAAGACCCGAGGAGGTGGCGAGAGAGATAGAGGAGAGGCTCTCCAAAAAGGCAAACAGACCTCAGGTGGTGGTGAGGCTCGCCGGTTTCTTTTCATCTACGGTAACGGTGTTTGGACACGTGAAGGAGAGCAGGAAGGTTCCCCTCACTTACAGCACGACTACCTTGCTCGACGTTCTCGCGAGTGTGGGAGGGGTAACTTCGCCGGTTGAGAAGACGCTGGTCCAGATCACAAGGGGAAAGAGGAGCTTGGTTCTTCCTTTGGAGGAGGTCTTGGAAGATCCAGAGCTTAATATAAACCTGATGCCGGGTGATGTTATAACGGTCATCTACAAAAACAAGTCCGCAACGATTCTCGGAGCGACGGGAAAGAACATGGAACTTGAGTTTGAAGCTAAGGGTATAACGCTGTCGCAGGCTCTCGGAAGAGCGGGAGGGCTGAGGGACGATATAGCCCACGCTAAGGGTCTTTTTGTGTTCAGGTTCGAGGACAGAGGGGTCCTCGAAAGGCTCGGTATACGCTACAGGGCTTACACGAGAGAAGAAAAGGTTCCTGTGGTCTACAGGATCGACATGTCAAGACCCGAGTCTGTGTTCGTCCTGAGGGATTTTATTGTGGAGGACGGGGACATAATCTACATCTCAACAGCTCCAGCTGTTCAGCTGGGTAAGTTCTTGGGTATGATAAGTGACATCATCCAGCCCATCTTCATGATAGAGGTGATATCGAGGTAAATTAAAATTCTTTTACTGGAGGTGGGGTATGGTCGGGGTTCTCCTCGGAGGAGGGACGGGAAGCAGGCTCTACCCCGTTACCTTCGCGGTTAACAAACACTTCATCCCTATCTACAACAAGCCCATGGTCTACTACTCTTTCTCCATACTCATGCTCGCGGGGATAAGGGAGGTGGTCATCGTCTGCTCACCCGGCGATCTGGACGGATACAGAAAGCTGTTCGGGGACGGATCTAAGCTGGGGATGAAGGTCGAATACGCGGTGCAGGAGGAACCCAAAGGTTTGGCTGACGGTCTCCTCAAAGCTGAAGAGTTCGCGAGGGGCGAGCCGGTGTGTCTTGTTCTTGGAGACAATGTATTCTACGGACACGAACTGCAGGAACTGCTGAGGGAGGCGAGGAAGAAAGTGGAAACGGAAGGAGGGGCTGTTATTTTCGCCTACCACGTCAAGGATCCGGAGATGTTCGGGGTGGTAGAGTTCGACGAAGAAGGGAACGTCGTATCCATAGAGGAAAAACCCAAAAACCCTAAGTCCAGCTACGCTGTCACGGGACTATACTTTTACGACAACACCTGCTTCGAGAAGGCGAAGAGGGTAAAGCCTTCAGACAGGGGAGAGCTTGAGATAACTTCTGTAAACGAGGAGTATCTCAAAGAGGGAAGCTTGAAAGTCAAACCCCTCAGGAGAGGATTCGCCTGGTTCGACGCAGGGACGCACGACAGCTTTTTAAAAGCGGGTGAGTTTATAGCAACTATAGAAAAAAGGACAGGCTACATGATAGGCTGTATTGAAGAAATAGCTTACAGGAACGGCTGGATAGACAGGGAACAACTTATAAAGCTCGCTGAGCCTCTAAGGAAGACGGATTACGGAAGGTATCTGCTGACTATAGCGGAGGAGGAGGGTGCCTTTTGAGTTTGAACCTTTAGATATACCTGACCTTATTCTTGTAAAACCTAAGGTCTTTGGAGATGAAAGGGGATTTTTTATGGAAACTTATAAAGCTTCTGAGTTTAAAAAGAACGGTATAAACTACGACTTCGTTCAGGACAACCACTCGAAGTCACAAAAGGGAGTCTTGAGGGGACTTCACTACCAGCTCAGACCTATGGAACAGGGGAAGCTTGTAAGATGCATAAGGGGAAGGATATGGGACGTTGCGGTTGATATTAGGAAGGGTTCTCCTTGGTATGGGAAGTGGGTGGCTGTGGAACTCTCTGAGGAGAACAAACTGATGCTCTGGATACCCCCCGGTTTTGCCCACGGTTTTGTAGCCCTTGAGGACAACACAGAAGTGATCTACAAGGTTACTAAGGAGTACTCCCCGGAACTTGAAAGGGGCATAATTTGGAACGATCCAGACATAGGTATAGATTGGCCTGTTAAAAATCCCAAGCTTTCAGAAAGAGACAGTAGGTTACCTCCTCTGAGGGAAGCGGAAAACAACTTCCTTTATGGGGAGGAGGCGTGAAAGTTCTTGTAACTGGCGGAGCCGGGTTCATGGGTAGTGACCTTGTAAGAAGACTTGTGAAAGAAGGTTATGAGGTGTGTGTGGTTGATAAACTAACCTACGCAGGGGATCTGGACAGAATAAAAGACTTCCTTGAAAGGATAAGGTTCTTTCGAGTCGATATAGTTGATGCCAAAGAAGTAGAGGAAATTATAAGGGAGGAAAGGCCTGAGGTGGTGGTTCACTACGCCGCTGAGACCCACGTTGACAGGAGTATACTGGACCCTGATATTTTCGTTCGCACAAATGTTATAGGAACACTTAATCTTCTGAATGCTTCCATGCGTTACGGGGTAAGGAAGTTCGTTCACATATCCACAGACGAGGTCTACGGGGAACTTCCTTTAAACAGCACAGAGAAATTTAAAGAAACCTCTCCTCTCAAACCTAACTCTCCCTATTCGGCAAGTAAAGCTGGTGCGGACATGCTTGTTAGGTCTTTTGTGAAGACCTACGGATTTCCTGCGATTATAGTGAGAGCTTCTAACAACTACGGACCCTGGCAGTATCCAGAGAAGCTCATACCCCTCTCAGTAGCAAGGGTGCTAATGGGAGAGAAGATACCTGTTTACGGAACCGGTGCTAACGTGAGGACCTGGCTTTTTGTTGAAGATTTCACTTCGGCTGTCCTGCTTCTAATAGAAAAAGGAAGAGAAGGGGAGGTATATAATGTAGGGAGCGGAGAGGAAAAACAAAACTTAGAGGTGATCAGGAGTGTCCTTGATATTCTCGGAAAAGGGGAAGAATATATAGAGTTCGTTCCAGACAGACCGGGGCATGACCTCAAATATGCTGTGGATACAACCAAGATAGAGAAGGAGATCGGCTGGAAAGCCAAGGTTCGGTTCGAGGAAGGAATAGAAAGGACGGTAAGGTGGTATGTGGATAATAGAGAGTGGCTGTTCAGAAAAGAGATGGAGGTGAGGGGCTTCGTGAGGAAACTGAAGGAAATATACGGGAGTAAAGCATGAAGGTAGTTCTCATAGGCTCAAACGGACAGCTCGGGACCGATCTTGTAAGAACTGTTCCTGAAAAGGTAACTTTATTCCCCCTTACAAGGAGGGATATAGACGTAACGGATAGGAAGAAAGTTGAGGAGGTTTTAGGAGAGATAAAGCCAGATTTGGTTATAAATACGAGTGCATACGTTAAGGTAGACCTTGCGGAGGAGGAGGTCGAAGAAGCCTTTAGGGTAAACGCTTCTGGGGTTGGGAACTTGGTGAGCGCGTGTCTTAAGACAGGTGCCTCTTTGGTTCATATATCTACAGATTACGTCTTCGACGGAGGAAAGCTCGGCGGCAAAGAACCCTATTACGAGGATGATGTTCCAAATCCTATTAACATCTATGGTGTTTCCAAGCTCGCGGGGGAGTATATAGTGAGGAACTACCTTGAGAAGTACTACATAGTCAGGTCGTCGAGCCTTTACGGTATAGCGGGAGCTTCGGGAAAGGGTGGGAACTTCCCCTACACTATCTTGAGGAAAGCTAAGGCTGGGGAGAAGTTAAGGGTTGTTGATGACATCTACATGGTTCCTACTCACACCTACGACCTCGCTCAGGGTATATGGAAGCTGATACTCGAAGGTTACCCTTACGGGATCTATCACATAACGCATACGGGCTACTGCAGTTGGTATGAGTTCGCGAAGAAGATCCTTGAGCTTGCGGGTATAAAAGTGGATATAGAGCCTGTGAAGCACACTGAGTTTCCGACTAAAGCAAGGAGACCTCTTTGGAGCGTTCTGGGAACGAAAAAGGGGGTAAAGCTGTGTCCTTGGGAAGAAGGGCTGGAGAGGTTTATTAGAATGGTAAAGGAAGGAGGTTACATATGAGGGAAAAGAAGGATTACGAGAGTGTCCTTGAGAGCATGAGGTTAAAAAACGGTCTTTTATTCCCTATACCTGTTATACTCCCCGTTAAGAGGGAGGAGATAAGGGGTATTAAAGAGGGAGAATGGATAGTTCTGAGGGACCCTTTCAACGTCCCCCTCGCCGTCATGAGGGTCGAGGAGATCTTCGAGAGGGACCCGGAAAAGGAGGCTAAGTCGGTCCTCAGAACGACGGACCCACACCATCCCCTCGTCCCAGAGCTTTTCCTTTGGGGAGAATACTGTATAAGTGGGGACCTTAAGGTCATACAGCTCCCAGAACATTACGATTTTCCGGAATACAGGTTGACCCCTGAGGAGACGAGGAGGAGGCTGGAGGAACTCGGCTATAGTAACGTAGTCGCCTTCCAGACGAGGAACCCCATGCACAGGGTGCATGAAGAGATCACGAAGAGGGCGAGGGACAGGATCGGGGGCGCCTTGCTAATAACCCCTGCGGTCGGGGTGACCAGAGAGGGGGATGTGGATGCTTACACGAGGATGAGGATATACAAGACCCTTTACGAGAACTACTACGAGAAAAATAGGACCCTCCTCGTCTTTTTACCCCTCGCCATGAGGATGGCAGGTCCCAGGGAAGCTCTCTGGCACGGTATAATAAGGAGAAATTACGGAGCCAATTACTTTATAGTTGGTAGGGACCACGCGGGACCCGGAAAGGATTCTAAAGGCAGACCTTTCTACGGACCTTACGAGGCTCAAGAGCTTTTTAAGGAGTATGAAAACGAGATAGGGGTGAGGATGGTTCCCTTTGAGGAGCTGGTCTACGTTCCTGAGCTTGGAGATTATGTAGAAAGGAGCGAGGCGGAAAGAGAGGGTTACAGGTTCCTGAGCATATCCGGGACTCAGGTGAGGGAGGAGTTCCTGAAGGAAGGGAAAGCTCTCCCTGAATGGTTCACGAGACCAGAGGTGGCGCAGATACTTCTTGAAACTTACAGACCGAAGCACAGGCAAGGCTTCTGTGTATGGCTCACCGGTCTCCCGTGTTCCGGAAAGTCGACGATAGGCAAGATCCTTAAGGTTATGCTGGAATCACGGGGAAGGAGGGTAACGTTCCTCGACGGAGACGTTATAAGGACACACCTCTCGGAGGGTCTCGGCTTCTCTAAGGAAGACAGGATAAAGAACATACTCAGGGTAGGCTTCGTAGCTTCGGAGATAGTCAAGCATGACGGTGTGGTGATCTGCGCCCTTGTAAGCCCGTACAGGATGGCGAGGGAAGAGGTCAGGAGCATGATGGGAGAGGGGAAGTTTATAGAGGTATTCGTTGACGCTCCAGTTGAAGTGTGCGAAGCGAGGGACGTTAAAGGTCTCTACAGAAAGGCGAGGGAGGGTCTGATAAAGGGCTTCACGGGGGTGGACGACCCGTATGAGGCTCCCGAGAACCCCGAGATACACATAGATACTACCGTTCTCTCACCTAAAGAGAGCGCCCTCAAGATTATCGAATATCTGGAGAAAGAAGGCTTCCTGGAATGACGGCTTGGGAATGCCAGTAGGCATATTTTCTAAAGGTATTCTAAAAACTGTTCCTTACTTGGAGGTCTTCCTACAGGACAGTGTGGTGCTGAACCCTAAGTCTCCCGAAGGACTCACAGCTATCGCGGGATGGGGATACAAGCCCACAGCCAAAAAGGCTATAAAAAAGGCACGTGAGTGGGGACTGCCTTACCTCGCTTTAGAGGACGGTTTTATCCGATCTATAGGTTTGGGTTTTGAAGAACCACCTCTCTCCCTGATAGTGGACCCTGTCGGGATATATTACGACGCTAATAAACCCTCCCTCCTCGAAAACATACTGAACTCGGAAGGGTGGGAAACAAACGAGCTTATAGATGAGGCGGAGAAATTGAAGGAACTTATAGTTAAGTATGAGATAAGCAAATATAACAGCTCAAAGCCTTTGCCTGAAGATTTCTTCGATAGATACAGGGGCAGGGAAAGGGTGCTTGTAGTGGATCAGACTGAGGGAGACATGTCTGTGGTCCTAGGAGGTGCGGGTAAAGAGGATTTCGTTCGCATGCTTGAAAGCGCTGTTGAAGAAAACCCAAGAGCTGTTGTGTTCGTCAAGGTCCACCCCGACGTGATTAAAGGTAAGAAGAGAGGATATTTAACCAAAGTAAAGCTCAAAGACAGAGGAATTTTAATAACCGAAAACTATAACCCGATCCAGATCCTCAAAAACGTCGACGTAGTTTATACGGTTTCCTCTCAGATGGGCTTTGAAGCTCTTCTCCTCGGGAAAGAGGTTCACTGCTTCGGTAAACCCTTTTACGCGGGGTGGGGGCTGACCAAAGACACAAAAGTTATACCGAGGAGGAAAAAGAGGAGGAGTGTCATCGAACTTCTCGCAGCCAGCTACATACTTTACCCTAAATACATGAATCCTTACACTGGCTCTTTGGGTTCCGTCTTCGACGTTGTTAGATTTGTGATCAGAAGATGTGAAATTAACATCAAATTCAACGTTAAATAAACCTCTTGTATTCACATAAAGAGCATCGTAATATTAAGCTGAGTAAAAAGTAGCCTTTATCAGAGCCATGGTAAAGCTGACCGAGTTCTTTTTGAAAAACAGGGTAGCTATCCTATTCGTTACCCTTTTTCTCCTGATCTACGGCTACTACTCTCTTAAAAAGACCCCTATAGATGCCATACCGGACCTGTCCGATGTTCAGGTGATCATTTACTCCAAGTGGATAGGTCAAGTTCCTCAGGTTATAGAGGACCAGCTCACATACCCACTCGTTACGAACATGATGGGTGTCCCGAGAGTGAAAACTGTGAGAGGCTACTCCGTTCCCAACTACTCCCTCGTCTTCATAATCTTCGAGGACGGGACGGACCTATACTGGGCAAGGTCGAGGGTCCTTGAGAAGCTCGCAACCATAAGGGGACAGCTCCCTAAAGAGGCGGACATACAGCTCGGTCCCGACGCAACGGGAGTCGGTTGGGTCTACCAGTACGTCCTCGTCTCCGAGAAGAGGACCTTAGAAGAACTCTGGGCGCTTCAGAACTTTTACATAAAATACGCACTCCTTTCGGTCCCGGACGTTGCGGAGGTCGCTTCGGTAGGGGGCTTTGAGAAGGAGTTCAGGGTCCTGATAAAACCCGAGAAGCTCTACCAATACAGGATACCCTTGAGGGTTGTCTACGACGCTTTGAGGAGAACGAACGTGGAGATGGGGGGGAAGTATGTAGAGATAAACGAGAGGGAGTTCCTCATAAGGGCTGTAGGATACGCCCAGAACGTCAGGGACATAGAGAACACGGT
>WFYM01000013.1 GCA_015490115.1 Aquificaceae bacterium | reverse complement strand
GCTCAGGGTCTGGGGACCCCCCGTCGATATCCCTATTGCGACGACGGGATTCTTCGAAAAACCGCGCGGTCTCACCTCAGGGGTCCCGAGATCTCCCGCTACCCTATGGATCCTCGCCCTGCGGACAGCTATTACCTTTGAAACTATCTCATCTTTGAACTTGAGGAGTTCTTCAGCGCTCGAGGGCTTAGTTATGAAGTCTACCGCTCCCCTGTTGAGGGCTTCTATGGTCTCCTTTGCCCCCTCCCTCGTGAGTGCGCTTATCATGAGAACCCTGCAGGTGGGGCAGACCTTCCTTATCTCTTCAAGGGCTTCGAGTCCGTCCATCACAGGCATGTTTATGTCGAGTGTGACGACGTCGGGTCTCTTCTCCTTTACCTTTTCTACAGCCTCCTTCCCGTTGGAAGCTTCACCCACTACCTCTATCTCCTTCGAACCACTGAGGATCTTCTTAAGGACGAGCCTCACAAAAGGGGAGTCGTCGACTATGAGGACCCTTATCATGTATCCTTCCTCCTGTAGAAGAAGAACCTACCCACCTTGAAGGGTTCGAAGAGGTCGTGGAACTCCTTTCCGAGGATCTCGGTGGAGGAGAGGACGAGGGTCCCTTCCCTCCTGAGGAGCTTGTGTATGTTCCTGAGAGCTACCTCCTTTGACTTCGCGTCGAAATATATGAGAACGTTCCTGCAAAGGACCGCGTGGAAGAAACCCTCCATACCTTCGAAGTCTTTGGGATCTATGAGGTTAGCCCTTTTGAATTTGACCATGTATCTTACGTCTTCCCTTATCTCTATGAACTTCTCCTTTACCTTTACGAACTCCCTGTAGTCTTCTGGTATGTCTCTTAGCTCTTCGAGGGGATAAACAGCGGAAGAAGCCTTCTCGAGGACTCCCCTGCTCACATCAAAACCTATAACTGTTCCTGACCTTTTCCAACGCTTCAAGATCATGGCTACAGTGTATGGCTCCTGACCTGTTGAGCATCCCATACTCGCTATCGAGGGGGAAGGCACGTGCTTTAAGACTTCTCCTACTAAGACTTCGATCTGTTCCCCCTCCCTGAAGAACCTCGTTTCCGGGACCGTCATGAGGTCTATTAGGGTGTCCCTCCCTTCTTTCGAGAAGTAGGCGACTACCTTTTCGGGACTCGAGTTTTCAAGACCCAAGTTCTTTAAAACCCTCTCTATCTTGTATTCGAATATCTTCATCCTCTCTTCCGGGTAGTAGTTTCCCGTGAGCTGGTAGATAAGGTCTCTTAGCATCGGGAGAAGCTTCTCTCTTCCTCTCACCTCACTTCCTTGCGGTTCTATTTTAAACTATTTAAATTAAAAAACTTAGGGAGATCAGGTATGTTGGGCTGGCTACTTCGGAAGATACTCGGAACTAAGAACGAGAGGGAGATAAGGAGATTAAGACCTTTCGTGAGGCGTGTCAACGAACTCGAAGAGGAGCTGAGGTCAGTCCCCAACTTGGAACTCGCCGAGAGGGCGAAAAGTATTCACGAGAAGATAAAGCTCGATGAGGAGCTTAAAGAGAGGATACTCAAAGGTGAGATCACGGACGAGGTTGTCGAGGTCTTCGCGATAGTGAGGGAGGTGGCAAAGAGGACCCTCGGACTCAGACACTTCGACGTCCAGCTCATAGGCGGTTTCGTCTTGCATCAGGGGAAGATAGCTGAGATGAAGACGGGGGAGGGAAAGACGCTCGTCGCAACGCTTCCCGTTGCTGTGAACGGTATGACTGAGGAAGGTGTCCACGTGGTTACGGTAAACGACTACCTCGCGAGGAGGGACGCCCTCTGGATGGGACCGATATACAGGTTCCTCGGTCTTGAGGTGGGGGTAATAAACTCGGACGGGAAGTCCTACAGGGTGAGGTGGGCTGACGAGGAAGCCTTCAAAACAGCTATGGAGAAGGACCTTAGGGTCTGGCCCGAGGACTTCAAAGGCGAGATCCTACCCTCGGATATGGTAAACGTTGAGGCGAAAAAAGCCTTCTACACCGTCCTCGAAGAGGTCCCGAGGAGGGAAGCTTACACAGCCCACGTAACTTACGGGACGAACAACGAGTTCGGTTTCGACTACCTGAGGGACAACATGGCTTTCTCGAAAGATGAGATAGTTCAGATAAAAGGTCACAACTACGCGATAGTGGACGAGGTGGACTCTATACTCATAGACGAGGCGAGAACACCCCTCATAATCTCGGGTCCGGCACTCATGGACACGGAGATATACAGGATAGCGGACAGGGTCGTCAGAAAGCTCGAAAAGGACAAAGACTTCACCGTTGACGAGAAGAACAGGAACGTGAGCCTAACGGAGCAGGGTATAGCCAAGATAGAGAGGATGCTCCAGATAGACAACCTTTACGATCTCAAGCACATAGACCTCCTCCACGCCATAGTCCAGTCGATAAGGGCGCACCATCTCTTCAAGAGGGACGTCGACTACATTGTAAAGGACGGGGAGGTCCTGATCGTCGACGAGTTCACCGGAAGGGTTCTTCCCGGCAGGAGGTGGTCGGACGGACTCCACCAAGCTATAGAGGTGAAGGAGGGTGTAAAGGTAAAGGAGGAGAACCAGACCTTGGCTTCCATTACCTTCCAAAACTACTTCAAGCTCTACAGGAAGCTGGCGGGGATGACGGGAACCGCGGAGACGGAAGCCTTAGAGTTCAAAGAGATATACGGTCTCGACGTAGTGGTCATACCCACCCACAAGCCTATGATAAGGAAGGACCTTCCCGATCTGGTCTTCAAAACAAAGAAGGAAAAGTGGGAGAGGGTAGTTGAGGAGGTCCTTATAAACCACATATTCGGGAGACCGGTCCTCGTCGGGACCGTTTCCATAGAGGACAACGAGCATTTGTCTTCCCTGCTCAAGAACAAAAGGCTCATAAAGAGGATCCTCGAAAAGGAGGAGGTAAAGAGGAGGATAGAGGAACTCAAAAAACGCTACGGGGTCTCCGATGAGGAGGTCCAAAAGCGTGTGAAGGAGATCCTAAAGAGGGGAATACCTCACAATGTCCTAAATGCGAAGCACCACGAAAAAGAGGCTTACATAATAGCTCAAGCGGGAAGGGTAGGGGCGGTAACGATAGCGACGAACATGGCGGGAAGGGGAACCGACATACTCCTCGGAGGCAACCCCGAGTATCTCGCCCGTGAGATAATCCTCTCTTGGGGGAAGAACCCTGAAAACGCAACGGAGGAGGAGTGGAAGAGAGCCTTCGAGGAAGCTTACAAGATAACCGAAAAGGAAAAGGAGATAGTTAGGAAGCTCGGGGGTCTCCTAGTCATAGGAACGGAGAGGCACGAGTCGAGGAGGATAGACAACCAGCTGAGGGGAAGGTCCGGAAGACAAGGTGACCCCGGAGAGTCGAGGTTCATACTATCTTTGGAGGACGACCTCCTCAGGCTATTCGGGGGAGAGAGGGTGAGGAAGCTTATGGACATGCTCAAGATCCCGGAAGGTGAACCCATAGAGAGCAGAATGGTGACGAAAGCGATCCAAAACGCCCAAAAGAGGGTGGAAGCCCAGAACTTCCAGATAAGGAAGAGGCTCTTCGAATACGACAGCGTCATGAACACCCAGAGGGAGGTAGTGTATTCCCTCAGGAGGGACATCCTCGAGGGTGAGAACCTAAAGGAGGAGATACTCCGGTTCATGAGGGACGTCCTCGAGAGGGAAGTTGAGAGGCTCCTTCCCGAGGAGGACCCGGAACTTTGGGAGACGGAACCTTTAAAGAACTTCCTGAAGGAGTGGACGGGAAGAGACATAGAGATACCGGAGGTAAGGGACAGGGAGGACCTGATCGACCACCTTCACTCTAAGCTAAAGGAACTCTACGAGGAGAAGGAAAAGGAGGTGGGCGGTCCAGAGACTATGAGGGAACTCGAGAGGATAGTCCTCCTCAACGTCCTCGATACTCTTTGGAGGGAACACCTCCACGTCCTCGACAGGCTGAGGGAGGGTATATACCTGAGGGGTTACGCTGCGAGGGACCCCCTCGTCGAATACAAGAGGGAAGCCTTCGAACTCTTCGAAGATCTCCTCCACAACATAAAGAGCCACACCATCTCAACCCTCTTCCACGTTCAGGTAAGGTCCCAAGAGGAGATAGAAAAGGAGAAGGAACTCGGAGAGAAAAAGCACGAGGAGATGCTGAGCAGGGCTGTCCTCGGAGCGGACGGCTCAAAGAAGGGACCGAGACCGAAGACCCTAAAAGAGAGGCTGATGAGCGAAAGACTGAGAAAGCAAAGGTTGAAGATGAAGAGGCTCGAAAAGAACCAAGGCTAAGATCAGGTTATCTCCTCCTCTTCCCTGGAAGGAGGTGAGGGTTTTCTGCTCAGGCTCTCGACTTCCGGGTGTGTGAGGAGCATCGTAAAGCAAAAGACGGCGAGACCCCATATTATCCCCCAAGAGACGAGCATGAATATAAGAGCCTCACCGCTCATAAGTTATATAATACCAGATGGGTAAAGTAGCCGAAGCTGTAGAGTTCGAAGTGGATAAAGAGAAAGAAGGTTCGCGCCTCGACGTCTTTTTATCCGGTTCTTATCCCGAATTTTCGAGGACTTACATAAAGAAGCTCGTAGAGGAGGGTTACGTCCTCGTAAACGGGGAGGAGGTGAGGAAGCCCTCCAAGAAGCTGAAAGCCGGCGATAAGGTCCTCCTCTTAGTTCCGGAACCCGAACCTTTGGAGATAAAGCCCGAGAACATACCTATTGATATACTCTACGAGGACGGGGACGTTGCCGTAGTCGTAAAGCCCTGCGGTATGGTTGTCCACCCTTCTCCCGGACACACTTCGGGAACTTTGGTGAACGCCCTTTTGTATCATCTAAAGGATCTCTCAACCATCGGCGGTGTCGAGAGACCGGGCATAGTCCACAGGCTGGACAAAGAAACAGCAGGTCTCATGGTAGTTGCCAAGAACGACAAAGCCCATCAGAAACTCACCCGGCAGTTTGCGGAGAGAAAGACCGAGAAACTCTACAGGGTCCTCGTGAAGGGAATTCCAAAAACAGACCACATGGTAATAGAGGCACCCATAGGGAGGCATCCCATACACAGAAAAAAGTTTTCCGTTTTTTCGAAGTCTCCGAAACCCGCAAAGACGGAGTTTTGGGTCCTCAAGAGGTTCGAGAGGGTAGGCGTCTCACTCCTGAAAGTGAGGATCTACACGGGAAGAACCCACCAGATAAGGGTCCACCTGTCTTCGGTAGGCTTTCCGGTCCTCGGAGACACGGTCTACGGATACAAAAGAAGCTCCCTACCCGAAGAGGTAAACGAACTCATGGGGGAGTGCAACATGCTCGTCGCCTACAGGTTGGGTTTCTTCCACCCGAGGACGGAGGAGTGGATGGTCTTCGAGATAGAGGACCCGAAGCCCTTCAAGGCTGTCTTAGAAAGGATCGCTGAAGAGGACGACGTCAACTGATTCTCCCCTCTTTATCTCACCAACACCTTCTGGAACGATCATGTAGGCGTTCGACTCCACCAAAGAGGTGAGCATGTGGGACTGCTGTTTCGGATGAGGCTCGCAAAGGAGGGATCCGTTCTCCTCCCAGACCCTCACCCTTGCGAACTCCCTCCTCTTCGTGTCCCTCCTCCTGAAGTCTTTTACTAACTCGGCTTTTACTTTTCTCTTGAATATCTCCCTCGCACCCATTATCTTCCTGATAGCCGGGTAGACCAGAAGGTCAAAAGCTACAGCACAGGATACAGGGTTCCCCGGAAGCCCGAAGAAGAGTCCCCTCTCCCCGTAAGTCCCGAAGAGAACGGGCTTTGCGGGTTTTATCCTTACCCAGTGGAACTTGACCTCAACACCCACCTCCTTGATCAAATACTGGACGTAGTCCTTCTCCCCCATAGAGACTCCGCCCGTAGTTATGAAGATGTCGTATTGGTGACAGTTCTTGAGCGTTCTCAAAAGGGTTTCCGGGTCGTCAAGGACTATACCTATGAGGTGGGGTTCCGCTCCTGCGGACTTCGCAAGTGAGAAGAGCATGTGGTGGTTAGAGCTTCTTATCTGAAAGGGTCTCGTCTGAGGTTCTCCGAGTTCGAGAAGCTCGTCCCCGGTGGAGACTATACCCACCTTCGGTCTCCTGTATACCCTGACTATTGGTCTGTTGACAAATGCTATCATCCCAACTTCGTAAGGTCTTATCTGGGTCCCCTTTTTTACTACAACTTCTCCCTCCTTCACGTCTTCACCCTTCTTCCTTACGTTCGCCCCCTCCTTTAGTTCCTTCTTTACGTAAACCTCCCCGTTCTTTTCTTCTGTAAGCTCGACGGGGACCACCGTGTCAGCACCTTCGGGCATGGGCGCGCCCGTGTATATCTTAACAGCTGTCCCTTTTTCTACTTTAAAGGTCTCTTTGGTTCCCGCCGTGTGTTCCCCTATGACCTTTAAAACCTTCGGACTCTCCTCGGAAGCACCCTTTATATCTTCGGATCTCACAGCGTATCCGTCCATGGCGGAGTTGTCGAAGAGGGGCTTGTCCGTGTCCGACTTTACGTCCTCAGCCAAGATCCTCCCGAGGGCGTTCTCTAAAAATACAAGCTCCGTGCCTAAGGGCTTCGCATGTTCGAGGACTATCCTTAAAGCCTCCTCAAGGGGCATCAGTTCCTTCATCCTTACCTCCTCCTATCTCTTTGTAGATCTCTTTCACAAACTCGGTAGCCTCCTCCTTTGTTTTTACCTTCCCCTCCATCTGGGCTTCTTCGAGCCTCCTCTTTATCTCACCCACCATCCTTCCCGGTTTTATGCCGAGGATCTCCATGATCTCGTAGCCGGAAAGGAGGACTTTGAAGTCCCTCTGGTCCATCTCCTCCTTTCTGAACCTCTCGAGTTCCTCTATGGTCTTCAAGAGGTCGTTTATCTCTTCTTTCGAGTCCCCGGAGGCGTAAGCGTCGGCTATTGAGAGCAGAAACAACCAAGGAGCTATGTCACCGCACTCCCTCCAGAACTTAGCCTTCCCTTTTCTCTTCAGCTCCCCCTTTCTCATCGACTCTCTCAAATAGAAGGGTCTGAGATGATGTCTTACCAGCTTGGCTACGAACTCCGTCGCCTTATCTCCCCACCTGAGTCTCTTTCCTATCTCCTTTACCTTCTCCTCCCCCACCCTGTCGTGACCTATGAAGGTAACTTTGCCCTCTTTTAACTCGAAGGTCTCCGGTTTCCCTATATCGTGGAAGAAGGCGGACCACTTCAGAAGCTCAACGTCCGAGAACTCGCCGAGGACCTCGAACTTCCCGAATTTTTCCAAGAGTTCCTTACTGAGATACTTTTCCTTTTCTTCTATTACCTTTTCAACTTCTTCCAACGTCCTGAAGGTGTGTTCGTCGAGAGGGTATATGTGGTGTTCCCCTTGGTCTTTAATTTCCTTTAGTCTCTTCACTTCCGGCATTATAACCTCCAGGAGTCCAACTTCGTATATCTTTCTCATCACCTTTGAACCCCTCGGGTGCTTCATTATCCTGAAGAGTTCGTGGGTTATCCTCTCGGGTGCTGCCTTTAAGATGAGTTCTCTGTTCTTCTCTACGAACTCGTAGAAATCTTCTGTGAGTCTCAGGTCCTTCTCGACAGCTATCCTGAACCCCCTCAGTATCCTAACGGGATCCTTTTTCAGGTTCTCCAAAGAGACGGGTCTCAGTATACCTTCTTCTAAGTCTTTTATCCCGCCCGTCGGGTCGTAGATTATGGTCTGCTTCGCACCTATGCTGAGAACGTCATCGAGGCTAACCGCCATGGCGTTGGCGGTGAAGTCCCTGTCCCTTAGGTCTTCCTCTAAAGCCTTTTCTATGTCTTTTCCCTTCAGCTCCGAGAAGTCGAACCTGTATCTGTAAGGGGGAATGTTTAGAACTACGGTAGCTATTACGGGTCTCTTTATCAGAAAGCCTCTCTTTTCGAAGACGAAGAAGTGTCCCCCTATTCTATTTGCGAAGTCCTTCGCTACTCTTACCGGGTCACATGTCACGAGGAAGTCAACGTCCACGTTGTAGCCTATGGGTTCACCGAGGATCCTGTCTCTGACCCAACCTCCCACTATGAAGCAGAGTTCGTCTCTTTCGAGGACCTTGGCAACGTCGTCGAAGTAAGAAAGGTAGAAGTTAAGTCCGTGGGCTGTGTGCTTCCCCTTCGAGACCAGCTCCATACTGATTTATTCTAAGTCTTACCCCTTCTGGGTTCTTGACGTAGCTCCCCTCCTCGAGGAGCTTCTCAGCTTCTTCTATGAATTCATTCTTTTCTCAAAAAGTCACCTCACAACCTTCATGTGCTTCTTCCAGAGGGGTCCCTCTTCGGTGAGGGATCTGGAAGTCTCGAGGAAGGCGTCCCTTAAAAGTTCTAAGGCGTGGAGTTCTTTCGGGAAGCTTTCTATTTTCAAGAAAAGATCCCTTATG
>WFYM01000012.1 GCA_015490115.1 Aquificaceae bacterium | reverse complement strand
GGGACCCAAGGGACGGTAAAGGCTGTCACCCACAGGATCTTGGAGGAACTCGGTGTCGAGATAATACTCGGAAACACCTACCACCTTTACCTGAGACCGGGTGTGGAAGTTATAAAGGAAGCGGGGGGACTCCACAGCTTCACGGGTTGGAGAAAACCGATACTCACCGACAGCGGAGGTTACCAGGTCTTCTCTTTGGGTAAGGTGAGGTTCGGGAAGAAGAAGGGGGGTGTGAAGGTAACCGATGAAGGTGTCGAGTTCAGGGACCACCTCGCAGGGAACCTCCACTTCTTTACCCCGGAGAAGGTGATCCAGATACAGGAGGTTTTCGGCTCCGACATAATCATGCCCCTCGACGAGTGCGTGGAGTATCCGATAGAAAAAAGCTACGCGAAGGAAGCCATGATGAGGACCTTGAGGTGGCTCGACAGGAGCATAAAAGCAAAGACGAGAGAAGACCAGGTCCTCTTCGGCATAGTTCAGGGAGCTTTTTTTGAAGACCTCAGGAGGGAGGCTACCTTGAGGACCGTAGAGAGGGACCTTCCCGGGTATGCGATAGGCGGACTCTCCGTTGGTGAGCCTAAAGAGATAATGCTGGACATGACGGAACTCGTCTGCGAACTACTCCCCGAGGACAGACCGAGGTATCTGATGGGAGTCGGGAAGCCCGAGGACATAGTCGAAGCTGTCGCAAGGGGCGTGGACATGTTCGACTGTGTCGTCCCCACGAGGAACGCGAGGACCGGAACCCTATACACCTCTCAGGGAGTGATCAACATAAGACAAGAGAGGTTCAAAAAGGACTTCTCACCCTTGGATCCGGAGTGCGACTGCTACACATGTCGGAACTTCACAAGAGCTTACCTCAGACACCTCTTCGTCTCCGAGGAGATAACCTCTTACGTCCTCAACACGATTCACAACCTCAGCTTCTACATGAAGCTCATGGAGGAGATAAGGAGGTCCATAGAGGAGGGGAGGTTTCAGGAGGTGAGGAAAAAGTATAACTTTATTTAAAAATCCGCTTAAGGGGAGGTGTAGCTATGAAGAAAGTAGTAAAGTTGGGTCTTCTGATGGCAGTTTCTTTACCTTCAGCCTATTTGGTCAGCTGTGGAGGAGGCGAAGATCAAACAGGGCTTACAGATGCCCAAGCACGCAGGCTCGCTTTCGGTTCCCTCGAGTCTTCATCTGTAAACTCAATGCTCGGTCAATTTACCATGACCTTACTTCAAAATATTCAGCAGTTTCAGCTATGTCCTGGAGGAGGACAAGTTAGTGTAACACCGAATGGAAATACTGTTACCATGACCTTTAACAACTGCAGGCTTCCCTGTGACCCGAATCAACCGTTCCTCTATGTAATCTTAAACGGAACTATTACCATTACCGCAACTGACAGCGATAGTAACAATCAGCCCGAAGAGGTAAGTATTACATATGCCAAAGATTTCTCTGCTAATGACCAGTGTAAAGGAGTAACTATTTCCTTCCTCGGCGATTATACGATCTCAGCAACCGGTCAAGTAAATCAACAAGGAGATATATGCAATCCTCAAAATACTCAACAGTGCAAAGGTACTGCGACAATAAACGGAGGACCTGTAGAAATAAACTACGGAAATGCGTGGTCCAGATTAAGCTACAACAATCTGACTTTTTACTTTAACAATTACGATCCGGCAAACGCAGCCTATGAGTGGAGCCTAAACGGAGGTTTTACATACCAGGACAATCAAGTAGTAACGAATCCCGTCTCCGTTAACTTAGTGACAACTATCAATTTCAAGGGTTACGATACGACTCAGTGTCCGTACACAGGCAGGCTCTCCATAAACAACGACCTGATAGTGCTCGAAGCCTACGATCCGGACAACGATCCTAATACGGAGAACTGGGTAAGGGTTACACATCAGGGTAACGTAATATTTGATAACGAATGTACTCAGCTCCAGTAGCCGGGGTTTTTTGCCCCGGCTTCCTCACTCCTTCACCCACCTCTCGTTTACCTCACTCTCCGCCTCAACGGGAACCTGCCTGAGGACGATGCTCCCCGCATGCTTCATGGCGGACTCTAAGGACCTTCTTACCTCCTCCGCCACCTCCTTTTTGCACTCCACGACTATCTCGTCGTGGACGAGGTTCACTATCCTCGCCTCTATACCTTTTCTCTTCATGTCAACGCCGAACATAAGGACAGCGAGCTTGAGAAGGTCAGCTCCCGTTCCCTGTATAGGGTAGTTGACAGCATCGGTGAAGGTCGTAGCTTTGTAAGGTCTTCCGAGGAGAGTGGTTCCTTTTACTTCACCCTTTTCTTTTAGCTCCTTCTTTACCCTCTCGTGCCACTCCCTGAAGTGGTGGAAGAATTTGAAGAACTTCTTTCTGAATGTGTCGGCGGAGCCAACGTCAAGGTCGACACCGTAGCTGCTCTTTGCATACTCGGAAAGACCCCTCGCTGATATGCCGTATATAAGACCGAAGTTCATAGCCTTTGCGAGCTGTCTCTCCTCCTTCGTAACTTCCTCCTCCCCCTTCTCGAGGACGAGGCTCGCCGTGTATCTGTGGAGGTCCTTCCCTTCTTTGAAAGCCCTTATCATGCTCGTGTCACCTACGTATTCCGCTGCGATCCTCAGCTCTATCTGTGAAAAGTCCGCGATCACAAATAGGTTCCCCTCCTCCGCCTTAAAGAGGGACCTCATGTCCCTCGGTATGTTCTGGACGTTCGGGTTAGAACTCGACATCCTCCCGGTTACAGCACCTATCTGCTTGAACTCTGGATATACCCTCCCGTCCCTCACGAAGGAGCTTATCTCCTTTAGCTTGTCGAGGCTCTTTTTAGTCTTCCTTATATCGAGTATCTCCTTTACTTCCTTCACGTGAGAAAACTCCGCGAGGACCCTGTCGTCGGTGGATACGTTTCCTTTTTCCGTTTCGGGTAGGTCGAGACCCACCTTGTTCTTCAGGAAGGAACCCACCTGCTTCGGGGACATGGGGTCAACCCTGTATCTCACGTAAAAGTCCATTATCATCTTCTGGAGCTTCTTCTCGTATTCCCTCGAGAGCTTCTCTATCTCTTCTGTGTCAACGGGAAGACCGTTCATCTCGAGCTTTGCCACCTCCTGAACGAAAGCCATCTCAACTATGGCGACAGGGTTTGTAAG
>WFYM01000011.1 GCA_015490115.1 Aquificaceae bacterium | reverse complement strand
TTCCTGAGAAGCTCTCTGACTGTCGTAAGGAGCGTCAAGACGTCCGATTCGTCCACCCTGTGGTCCGAAGGTCCCCTTATCAACCTGCTCCCCGGATCGAGGTCGAGGACGAAGCCCTTTAGCCTTTCGAAGGGTCTAAGGTAAGCCCTCCCCCTTTCGGGGTCGTAAGTCAGGACAACGCCCTTGAAGGGTTTTAACATCTCCATCCTGACGAAGCCGGGCTTCAGGTAGTAGTATCTGAGGACCATGTCTATGTCTTCCGACTCGTCGTGGTTCACCTTCATGACGTAAGAATAAGACCTGTACTCTTCCTCGAAGAGCCTTATAGCCTCCTCGAGGGGGCTACCGAATGAGAGGAACACCATAAAGACTATCAGTCCACAACCTCTAAGATACCCCACATCCCCTTCTCTCTGTGGCTCTTGAAAAAGAGAAACTTCTTGTCGCAGTAAAACTCGAACTTACCTGTCTCCGTGGGCGTGAACCTGACCCTGACCTCCTCCTCAGGATCAAGCTCCTCCCTTATGGAGACCCCGGGCATCTCGAGGACTATGTTGTGGGGTATGAAGGCGGACTCCCTGATGAGGACAAGCTCGACGGGTATCCCCCTCTTGACCACTATGTAGTTGGGATCGTAGTAGTAGGAACCAGCCTTTATCCTTACCCTCTGGACTCCGTCCTTGTCCACGGTAGCTATATACACCTTCTTCTCCCACTCACCACCCAAAGCAACGCTTAAAAAGGCAAGAGCGAGTAGAAAGCTGACCTGCACGGCTCCCCTCCTCATAGTAAATTTATTAATGACCTTATAAAAAATCGGGGGGTGTGTCATGAACAGAAGAGAGTTTTTGAAATTGGGTGCGGCGGCTGTGTCTGTGCCTCTCGTCGGAGGTCCTGCCTTTGCGGGTCAGGAAAAGGGGAAGCTCCCCGTCCTCAACTTCGAAGACCTGCCCGAGAAGGAAACCGAAGACGCGGTCGTATACCACTGTGACTTTCCTCAAGAAGATAGGTTCCACGCTATGCTCACCAACATAAGGAACCACCTCGCTGCCAACGACTTCGATCCCTTCAAGGTCAAGATAATCATCGTTGCGAACGGTGTCGGTGTCAAGTTCTTCATGAAAACCCACAAAGGGACGAGGTGGGAGAAGGAGAAGATAGACTTAAAGAGGGCTGAAGAGAGGCTCTCCTACCTTGCCCAGTTCGAGGTGGATTATTACATATGCGATTTCACAATTAAGGGTCTCAAACTCAAATACGAAAACTTCTTCGACTTCGTAAAGATAGTCCCTTCAGGTGTTGCAACCATAGGCAGGCTCCAGCAGAAGGGCTTCGGCTACATAAAGGTCCTCTGATGGAACCTCTTGAGTTCTACGAGTATCTCCTCAGGAGGGGCTTCGAGAGGAGAAAGTCTCAGGAGGAGATGATAAGGCTCGTCGAAAGGGTAATTGAGGAGGGAGGGGTGAAGCTCATAGAGGCTCCTACGGGAACTGGAAAGACCTTCGGCTACCTTATACCCATAATAACGAAGGGAGTAAAGGCTATAGTCTCGACGGGGACGAAGATACTTCAAGACCAGCTGAGGAGGGACATAGAGTTCCTCCTCACCCACTACAGGATCTTGACGGGAAAGGAGATAAGCTACGCTGTTGTGAAGGGAAGAGCCAACTACCTTTGTCTTGACAGGCTCGAAAAGGAAAAGCCAGAAGACCTCGGCGACATACCCCAGCTGATGGAGAAAAACTGGGACGGGGATCTCACGCTCGCTCAGGTTCCCCCTGAGACGGTCTCCAAGATCAACGTGGACGAGGACCACTGCACCCCCCACTACAGGGAGGTCTGCCCCTTCAGGGAAGAGTGCTACTACTGGAGCCTCATAAAGGTAAAGGAGAAGACGGCTGACATACTCGTTGTAAACCACGCACTCCTTGCCCTAAAGGAGTTCGAAGACACGAAGGACAGGATCCTCGTCGTCGACGAAGCCCATGAGTTCGACAGGTATCTGACCTTGGCTACGACCTCGGGTGTCTCCCTCTACTCTTTGAGGGAGCTTGTCGGGACCCTCGAAAGACTGCAAGGAGAAAAGGTTGAGGTAGAGCTGGAGAGTTTCTTCAGCGAAAACTTCGGAGAACTCTTAAAGGACAAAGAGGAGATCCCGGTAGAGAGTTTCAAACCTTACGCCGAACCCTTCAGGAGGCAAATATACGACCCTCTGAGGGAACACTTGAGGAAGGCAAGGGAGAAGCTGAAGGAGGAGATAGAGGAGTTCCTGAGTTCCCGGATAGCGGTGAGCCACAGGCTCAAGTTCTACCTCGAAAGAACCATGATAGCGGACCCGAAGGTAATAGATAGGACGAGGTCCGCCTACGAGGAGCCTGACGGGGAGGAGAGAAGGCTTATCGAGAAGGTAAAGAGGTTGGAGTTCGCCGAGAGGAGGATCTTCAAGATAGGAAGCCTGCTCAGGCTCTGGGAAGAGGACCCCCCCGAATACGGCTACTCGGTTTCAAGAAGCTGGAGCAGGAGACTCCAGACCTTCAACTACAGGATGGAGGTCTTTCCCGTCTTTCCGAGGGAGGTCGTAAGACCTGAAGACTTCAAAGGGGTCGTCCTCACGTCGGCGACCGTAGACCCGGAAGACTTAGCCCAGACTACGGGCATAGTAGGGGATTTCCACAAACTCTCTTACAACTTCGACTATTCGAGGGTGACCTTCATAGTGGAGAGGACAAACCCGAAGAGGGAGGGTTGGGAGGAGTCTTTTAGGGAAGCTTACAGGAAGATAAGGTCTATGCACGAGAAGGTCCTCGTCCTCCTCACGAACAAGGAACACATAAAGCTCGTTGAGGGAAACGGGGAAGTGGGCAGGCAAGGTGAGGGGAGCCTCAGCAGGCTGATAGAGGACCTAAGAAAGGGCAGGATAAAGGTCCTCGTCGGTCTCGACAGCCTCTGGACGGGTGTGGACGTAAAGGGGGAAAAGGGCATACTCATGTCCAAGCTACCCTTCGAAAACCCAGACGACCCGATCACCTACCACAGGATAAGGTTCCTGAAGGAGATAGGGGAAGACCCCTTCCTATACCAGAGGAGGAAAGCTTTTATAAAGTTCAGGCAGGGTGTGGGGAGGCTCGTGAGGCAAAAGGGTGACTGGGGGACGATAATCCTCTGCGACGACAGGATATGGAGATACAGGGAGTTCGTAAACTTTTTGAAGGAACTCGGGGTGAAGATCCTCTACGGCGGGATCTTCACACGCCGAAGGACATCGGGATATCCATGTTGACGTCCTTTACCTCTTTTATCTCGGGGAACTTCTGCTTGAGCGCCCTCTCTATTCCCGCCTTCAGGGTGAGGACGGACATACCGCAACCTGAACACGCTCCCGTGAGCCTAACGAGGACAGTCCCGTCTTCGGTAACGTCCACGAGCTCAACGTCACCCCCGTCGAACCTGAGGGCCGGTCTTATCTCGTCGAGGACCTTCTCGATCTCCTCCCTGCTCGGCATACCCATAAGTCTCACCTCCTTAGTTTAATTTAAAGCTACCAAAAGCAGGAGCAAAGTGTATAGCCTGTATCATATTACCATGGAGGTTAAAGTCCCCGCAACGACGACCAACTTCGGCTCGGGTTTTGACACCTTCGGTCTCGCCCTCGACCTTTACAACTCCTTCGAGTTCGAACCGAGCGACAGGTATCGCATAGAGGTGGAGGGCTACGGAGGGGGGATACCGAAGGACGAGGGGAATCTTATTGTGAGAGTATACAAAAGGGCTTGTGAGGTCTTCGGTCTCGAAGAGGTCCCCCTCTTCATAAGGCAGAGGAACAATATACCGCCTGCGAGGGGTCTTGGCTCCTCGGCAACAGCCATAGTCGGCGGTATAGAGATATGCTGTGCGCTCCATAGAAAGGAGATACCCCTCGAGGAGAAGATGCGCGTAGCCTTCGAGTTCGAACCTCATCCCGACAACCTCCTCCCAGCCTTCCTCGGAGGATTTGTCATCTGCGTAACCGACACCGACCTCCTCTACCACAGACTACCCTTTCCGGAGGATCTACTCCTCGTCTTTGCTGTTCCTGACTTCGAAGTTCCCACGAAGAAGGCGAGGGAGGTCTTGAAAAAGGAAGTCCGATTGGAGGATGCTGTTTTCAACTTAAGGAGGGCGAGCCTCCTTGTTTCCTCGCTCCTTACGGGAAGGTATGACCTCCTAAGATACGCTGTCCAAGACAAACTTCACCAGCCCTACAGATCGGTTCTGGTAAAAGGCTTCGAGAGGGTCGCGGAGGAGGGGTATTCTGCGGGAGCTTACGCCGTTTTCCTTAGCGGTGCGGGACCTTCGGTCTGTGCCATAACGACAGAGGAGGGAGCCTCCCGTGTAGGTGAGGCTATGAAGAGGGCTTTCGAAAAGGAAGGTGTGGGGGCTTCTGTTTTGAAACTCAAAGCTTCGGAGAAAGGAGCTTTTTTAAAAGAAAAGATCTATAAGATATAGGGAACTTTTAGGACCCTCCTTGCCCTCTCCGGTTCTTCCTTTACGAACTTCCTCGCAAGCTCTAAAGCCTCCCTCGAGTTGCCCTTAGGTAGCTTCAGCCCGAAGGTCTCTTCGAGCCTTTCAAGTTCCGAAAGGAACTTCGCCTTTGCGAGGAGGCTCGCCACAGCGACTTCGACCTCCCCCTCAGCCCTTTCTTTGAAGACGATTCCCGCAACTTCGGTGAATGGGTTTTTATTCGAGTAAGCGTCTACGGTTATCCTAATAGGCTTCTTCTCCTTAGCCCAGTCTATGAGCTTCCAGTAAGCGTTGTCGAGGAGGCGGTTCAGGTTTCGGTATCTGGGATAC
>WFYM01000010.1 GCA_015490115.1 Aquificaceae bacterium | reverse complement strand
GAAGAGGTTTTTCGGATCGAAGAGGAGCTTTATACCCTTCAAGATCTCGTAGCCCTCCTCTCCGAACTGCCACTTTAAAAACTTCCTCTTTGTGAGTCCGACACCGTGTTCTCCCGTTATCGAACCTTGATACTTCAAGGCGAGTTCGAAGACCTCGTCCACCGCCCTCTCAGCCCTCTCCTCCTCCTCTTTGTTCTTCTTGTCGTAGAGTAGGTTAACGTGAAGGTTCCCGTCACCTATGTGTCCGAAGACGACGAGCAAAAGGTCGTATTTTTCACCGATCTCTCTCAACTTCGGGAGAACCTCCGTAAGGTAAGACCTCGGAACTACTATGTCCTCGTTTATCTTCCCCGTCCTGAGGTTCCCGAGGGCGGGACCGAGGCTCTTCCTCGCTGTCCAGAGCTTCTCCGCACTCCCTTCGTCCTCCGAGACCTTGACTTCGACTCCCATGTCTTCGAGGATCCTCCTCACCTCCTCGATCTGCTCCCTTACAGCTGTCTTCGTCCCGTCCACCTCTATGAGGAGGAGAGCTTCAGCTCCGAGAGGAAGACCAACAGGCTTGTATTCTTCCACAGCCCTTATAGCTTCCCTGTCCATGAACTCTAAAGCGGAGGGGAAGACGCCCGAGGTCATTATCTTTGTAACAGCTTCCCCGACTTTCTTAAGGTCGTCGAAGACAGCCAAGGCGGTAGCCCTCGCCTGAGGCTTCGGTATGAGCTTGAGGACAGCTTCGGTGATGAGTCCGAGCGTTCCCTCAGAACCCACGAAGAACTTGGTGATGTCGTAGCCGGCAACGTCCTTCAAGATCGGGTTCCCCGTCTTTAATACCTTCCCCTCCTTTATTACAGCGGTAAGACCGAGGACGTATTCCCTTGTGACACCGTATTTGAGGCACCTCGGACCCCCCGCGTTCTCAGCTATGTTCCCTCCTATGGTTGAGTATTTGAAGGAAGAAGGGTCCGGCGGGTAGAAGAGTCCGTGCCTTTCAACCTCCCTTTGGAACTCGTAGGTTATTACACCCGGCTCTACGGTGGCTGTTGCGTTCTCGAGGTCTACCTTGAACCTGTTCATCCTCTCGAAGGAAACTACAACACCTTTCTCTTTCGTCGGGACAGCTCCCCCCGTGAGTCCCGAACCCGCCCCCCTCGGGAAGATGGGGACGTTTTCTTCGTAGCAAATTTCGACTAACTTTACAACATCCTCCTTAGTTTCCGGGAATACCACCGCCCTCGGGACGGACCTCTCAACGGGGATAGGAGTAGCGTCGTAAGAGTAGAGCTTCCTCTCGACTATTGAAGTCTTTACCTTATCACCGCCGAGGGCTTTTCTGAGCTTTTCTGTGGGGTCCCGCTTTATTATGCCGAGCATGAAGATAATATAAGATATACCCTATGAAAAAGTGGGTGTTCCTGCTCACAGTTCTGATTATAATTGCACTCATGGTATCGAGCCTCATAGCCCGCATCCCGGTAGGTGACAGGGTAGCCGTCCTCAGGATCTCGGGAGTTGTCGTGAACCCGATACCCATAGTCAAGAAGATAGAGAAGTTAAGAAGGGACAAGAGCGTCAAAGCCCTCGTTGTGAGGGTGGACTCCCCCGGTGGTTCTGTAGGAGCCTCTCAGGAGATATACAGGGCTTTGGAGAGGTTCAGGGCGGAGGGGAAGCCCGTGGTCGTCTCCATGGGGAACGTGGCAGCCTCCGGTGGCTACTACATCTCCCTCCCGGCTAACTATATCTTCGCGAACCCGGGGACCATAACGGGTAGCATAGGCGTGGTTGTCCAGCACGTCGCCTACAGGGACCTCCTCGAGAAGATAGGGATAAAGACTACCGTCATAAAGACCGGAAAGTTCAAGGATACCTTAAACCCCTTCAGGGAGCTGACCCCCGAAGAGAAGAAGTATCTCAAGGAGACCATAACCGAAGCCCACGAGCAGTTCATAGAGGCTATACTAAAATACAGGAAGATAGAGGAGGGGAAGCTAAAGGAGATAGCTGACGGAAGGGTCCTGACGGGTGAGAGGGCTAAGGAACTCGGACTCGTAGACGAACTCGGGGGTCTCGAAGACGCCATAGAAAAAGCTAAGGAACTCGCCGGTGTCCCGGATGCGAGGGAGTTCTTCGTCCCGGAGGAGAAGAGCCTCCTCCAGAGGGTAGTAGGGAGCGGTGTTGAAGAGCTGAAAGTCCTCTCCTCTTACAGCCCCCTCTTTTACCTCATGAGGTTCTAATGGAGTTTTGGGTAAGGGAGACGGACGAGGAAACGCTCTTTAAACTCGTTACTGGTCTCATAGTCCCGAGACCCATAGGTTGGGTGTCCACCGTAAGTCCCGAGGGTGTGAACAACCTCGCACCTTTTAGCTTCTTCAACGCTGTCAACGACTCCCCTCCGGTTCTCATGGTCTCGGTGAGCGACAAGGACGACGGGACTCTAAAGGACACGGTCAAAAACATATTGGAAACGGGTGAGTTCGTTTTGAACGTCGTGAGCGAAGATCTCGTTGATAAGATGGTCCTCACCTCCGAGGAGTTCCCTCCCGAAGTGGACGAGTTCGAAGTCGCCAAGCTAACACCAGAGCCTTCGAAGGCTGTAAAGCCACCGAGGGTAAAAGAAGCCAAGGCAAAGCTCGAGTGCAAGCTCCTAAAACACGAGAAGGTCTACGACACCCACCTCATACTCGGCGAAGCTGTTC
>WFYM01000009.1 GCA_015490115.1 Aquificaceae bacterium | reverse complement strand
ATTCATAGCCCGGGGATACCTCGGTCTTTCGAGGTTGGCTTACCTCATCGGAGACAGGACCGTGATAGACGGGACCGTAAACACCTTATACAGATCCCTCCTCTCAGCCTTCAGGGTCGTTTGGAAAGCTTTCGACATAAAGTCGATAGACATACTTATACACACCCTCGCTATAGGCATGTTCAGGGGTGGGAGGGTCTTGAGGAACCTCCAGACCGGTCTTTTGAACAACTACGTGATGTTCCTTCTCGCGGGAGTCGTCTTCATCCTCGGTATAATGCTTTATGCACTCGACAGGGTGAAGGGGTAGCGGAGGATGGATACCCTTCAGTTCCCCGTTCCCCTCGTGAGTGTGTCCCTAATTCTGCCTTTTCTGTTCGGTCTTCTCGTCCTTCTGCTCCCCGAGAGGTTCTCCAAGCTTGTGGCTTCCCTCGGTGCCGGAGCTGTCTTTCTGCTCTCCCTCCTCGTCTTATACCTCTTTGACTTCTCCAAGACTTCGGCTGTCCAGTTCTACGAAGAGTACACTATACTCGAAGACCTCGGGGTAAAGGTATCCCTCGGTCTCGACGGTCTCTCACTCATCATGTACATACTCACCACCCTCGTCTCCTTCGTAGCTGTTCTTTGGTCCTTGAGGGACGAGCAGGTAAGCTTCAGGCTAAAAGAGTATTTTGCGGTCTTTCTATTTTCGGAGAGCTTTTTGATAGGCGTATTTACCAGCTTCGACCTTATAGTCTTTTACGTATTCTACGAGCTTGTCCTCATACCCATGTTCTTCGCCATAGGCATATGGGGTTACAAATTGAGACTCTACTCAGCTTACAAGTTCTTCATCTACATATTCGTCTCTTCCCTTTTCCTTCTCCTCGGCATAGTCTCCGTTTCCGTCCAGCACTACCTCCAGTTCGGGAGGTTTTCTTTTAGCTACTTCGACCTCATCAAAAACACCTATCCCCTCAGCTTGGAGGTCTTCCTCTTCCTCCTCTTCTTCATAGCCTTCGCCGTCAAGACTCCTATTGTTCCCTTCCACACTTGGCTTCCCGACGCCCACGGTGAAGCTCCCACAGCGGGTTCCGTTGTCCTAGCGGCGATACTCCTCAAGATGGGAACATACGCCCTTTTGAGGTTCAACTTGGGTCTATTCCCCGAGGCTACCCTGACCCTCATGCCCCTCCTCGTCGCGATCGGGATAATCACGATAGTCTACGCCTCTTGGATGACGATAGTCCAAAAGAACGTGAAGAGGTTCGTAGCTTACTCTTCCGTATCCCATATGGGCTTCATAGTCACAGCCATGTTCCTGCTGAACATGGAGGGGATGAGGGCTTCGGTAATAGAGATGTTCGCCCACGGTTTGACGAGTGCCGGACTCTTCATGATAGCGGGCTTTATCTACAACAGGCTTCACACCTTCAACATGGAAAGCTTGAGGGGTTCGGTGAAGTTCATGCCCCTCTTCGCCGTAATAACAGCCCTCACCTCCTTCGCAGCCATGGGTCTTCCGGGGGGTTCCTCCTTCTGGGGTAAGTTCCTGACGGTTCTCTCGGCGAGGGAACACTCCTACATTCTTGCCCTTTTGGTCCTCGTCGGTGCCTTCTTCAGCGCAGCGTATATCCTCTACATGCTAAAGACATTATTTCTGGACGTGAGGGAGGAGAGTATCTTAGTCCACTTCGAGGACGTCAAGGGGTCAAGTCTCCTCTCTTTCCTCTTCCTCGTTTTTCCCATACTGATGGTAGGATTTTTACCCCACCTGTTCTTTAACATGTTCGAGGGTTCGGTCGAGCTTCTCCTCAAGAACATCCTCGGTCCGGAGAGGCTGGTATGGAGATAAGGGAGATAATAGGCGAGATAAAGCTGCCTAACCTCCTCGCCTTTTTGCCCGAACTTATAGTCCTCGTGACAGCTTTTCTCCTCTTTACCTTGGACCTCATCCTCTCTCCGAGCAAAAAGAGGGTCCTTCTCCCTACGGTCAGCGCTTTCGGATACCTCCTCGCCCTCATGTCTTTTTCCGTCTCATCGGGTCAGATAGGGGACACCTTCTACGGGACCTTCACCAACGACCCCCTCGGGACCCTCGTCAAGATATTCGAGGTCCTCGTTACTTTATGCGTCCTCGCCTTCTCCCAGAGATACATGAGACACAGGAGGTCCTTCTACGGCGAGTTTTACTACATCTTAGCCTTTACCTTGCTCGGTGCCATGATCTTGGCTTCTTCTTACAACCTCATAGTGGTCTACGTCTCCCTCGAACTCGTCTCCGTTGGATTTTACATACTGACGGCTCTTCTCAGAGGCTCCTTCGTATCTAAGGAGGGGGCTTTCAAATACCTGATCCTCGGAGGTCTCAGCATAGCCCTCGCCTCCTACGGAGCTGTCTTCATGTATACATACTCAGGCTCGGTTGACCTGAGGGAAATACTCAGCTACAAAGGTGAGGACGTCCACTACCTGATCCTCGGTCTCATCCTCTTCCTCGTAGGTTTCGCCATAAAGATAGGTGCTGTTCCCTTTCACTTCTGGGTCCCGGACGCCTACCAGGGCGCACCTACACCTGTTACAGCTCTCATGGCTTCCGTCGGCAAGCTCGCCTTCTTCGTCCCGGTGATCAGAATAATGCCCGAGATCGAGGAGAGGTTCTCCTTCGCTTGGACCGTGACGGTCGGGATAATAGCTGCTGTGACCATGATATACGGGAACATAGTGGCTTTAGTCCAGAAGGACATAAAGAGGCTCCTCGCCTACTCCTCCATAGCCCACTCCGGATACATGCTCGCCGCGGTCGCCGTTACAGAAACCATAGGCATGAAGGCGGTAGTTTACTTCCTCGTCGTCTACGCGATAATGGGTGCAGGTTCCTTCTTAGTCGTCGCCCTACTCGAGAGGGCTGAGAACTGGAGCAACGCAACCTCGGAGTTTTCCGGTCTCAGGTTCAACGTTCCTTACTTAGCTTTAGCCTTCATGGTATACATGTTCGCACTCCTCGGTGTCCCTCCCACAGTAGGCTTCGTCGGGAAAGCCCTCGTCTTTATGGCTCTTTCCTTCGACAGACTCTGGTGGCTCGCCCTTATAATGATACTCTCGACAGCCATATCGACTGGCTACTATGTGAGGCTCGTCGTCCTCATGTTCATGAAGGAGAGGGAGAAGGAGGTGAGGCTCTCTGGGAGGAGCTT
>WFYM01000008.1 GCA_015490115.1 Aquificaceae bacterium | reverse complement strand
TCAGGAGCTGGGGGATAAGCAACGACTCGAAGGTAGTTATCTACTACAAGGGGAACAACGTGAACGAGATCCTCGGAGCGGTTTACGCTTACTGGATATTCCACCTCCTCGGTCACGAGAAGGTGGGCATACTCGACGGGGGATGGGTGAGCTGGAGGAAAAAGGGTTTTCCCGTTTCTCATCAGGACCCAGAGGTCAGGGAGGGGAATTTTAAGGCGAGATACAACCCTTACAAGGAGATAGACTGGAGGTATCTGAAGGAGAACATAGGGAAGAAGCCGATACTCGACGGGAGACCCGTCACCCACTACTTCGGTATAAAGAAGTTCCCAGCAGCTAAAAAATACGGACACGTTCCCTGTTCCGTAGTTCTCCCTTGGGAGTGGTTCGTGAAGAGGGACGAAGAAACCGGAAAGCTGTTCATAGAGTTTCCCGAATACGTGGACGACTTCCTCAGGAACCAAGGTATAGGTAAGGAGGATGAGGTTCTCCTCTTTTGCTTCGGGGGGACGGGTTCCGCCTTCCTCTACATGGTGATGGACATACTCGGATACAAGGGTATGAGGGTATACGACGCTTCGAAGAGGGAGTGGGAGGTCTTAGATCTTCCGCTGAACCGCTACGTTTGGGAGACCTTCAAGGACTGCAAACTCCCCTGAGGCTTCGGCGAGCTTCATCCGAAGGGAACACCGATTTAAGGTGCAGTCTTCTAAATACTTGCGCAGGTCGCTTCTCCGCCGGGGAAGGAGGCTACAGCCTCTGAACCGAGTCCGAAGATAAGGCGGATCCGAAAAGGCTAATGAATCTTCTGGAGGGTGAGGAATCAGCTGGGAAGGGCGCCACATACTTTCACCGACGGCGAAGCTCCTGAAATTCCGCTTCCCGGTTCACAAGGAGTTTAGTCCTGAGGAGATATTGCAAACTCGATAGGTTCATGGAGGAGCTTCTCAGACTCGGAGTGATCAGGAATACCTCTCGTCGCTCCTTACCTTGACTATGGTCTTTACGTTTCCCCTCGGGTTGAAGTCGCCGATGACTTCTAAGAATCTGGGCTTTAGGAGGTTGTAAAGGGCTGTGTATATCTCGTTGGTCGCCTGCTCGTGGGATATGTATCTGTTCCTGAACTTGTTGAGCCAGAGCTTCAGGGATTTTAGCTCGACTATATACCTGTCCGGTATATACCTTATCCTTATAGTCGCGTAGTCGGGGTAGCCGGATCTGGGGCAGAGGCAGGAGAACTCGGGGAAGGTTATCTCTATCATGTAGTCCCTCTCAGGGGAGGGGTTCTCCCAAGCTTCAAGCTCCGCCTCTTCGATAGCCTTCTCTCCGTATTTCTTCTCCATGGATATTAATATAATTCCCATGAGGTTGGGTATAGTTCTCCACTCCAACGATCCGGAGACGGCTTGGAACGCTTTCAGGTTCGGTGTCTTCGCCCTCGCTCAGGGGGACGAGGTTAGGGTCTTCCTCGTCGGGAAGGGAGTTGAGGTCCTGAATCTGGAAGACCCCTCCTACGATGTGAAGGGTCAGATGGAGCTGTTCAAGGAAAACGGAGGTGAGGTTGTAGCCTGCGGTGTATGTCTCGAGGCGAGGAAAGAGAAGGCGAGCTGTCCTGTAGGTTCCATGAACGACCTCTACGAGATAGTTAGCTGGGCTGACAAGGTGGTCAGCTTCTGAGCTTCCCTCCAGCTTACTGGAAGGTTTATATTCCCTACCATGGGGGTGGTTGTGGAGCTTGTAGAGTCCGACTTTTGCCCCAAGTGTGCGGTCGTGAAGGAGAGGGTCCTTAAAGTTGCCAAAGACCTCGGAGCTGAGGTCAAACTACTCGACCCGGTCGAGGACGCGGAGAGGATAGTGGACCTCGGCATACTCACCTCCCCCGCTGTTGTGGTAAACGGGAAGGTGAAGTTCGCTGGAGTTGTCCCCTCGGAGGAGAAGATAAGGAAAGCTATAGAGGAGGAGATGCGTTGAACCCAGCTTACTTGGTCCCGCTACTTGGGACCCTCTCCTTCTTCACACCCTGCATGTGGAACGTGAACCTCTTCTTTAGAGCTTACGTGAAAAAGGGCGACCTTCTTCAGATACCCCTCCTCTTCGCCTCCAGATTCCTCCTCTTTAACCTGATAGCTTATCTGTTCTTTCTGCTTTCCGGTTACGTTCACGTGTCCGAGAGGACCCTCCTAATAGTGCAGGGGGTGGTGGCGTGCGTATTCCTTTTTGGTTTTCCTATTATGAGGAGGCTCGGCTTCGCTCCCTTCGACCTCTCACCCCAGTTCTTCTTCCCTGAGAAGAGGTTCCCACCCGGTCTCGGACTCGGTCTCAGCCTCCCTTACTGCGCTATACCCTTCGTTGCACTCCTCGGTGTCTACTCTCTGCACTTCAAGAACCCCTTCCTCCTCTTTAACCTATACGCCCTCTTCGTTACAGTTCCGACGCTTGCCCTCCCCCTACTCGGAGACAAAGTCCTGAAGAGGATCACCTCTTTCATTCCCGCAGTTCCACCCGTTACGGGCTTTCTCCTGATCCTCGGTATCGGTCTTTTCTTGGACATAGGTGAGGTGAGCTTG
>WFYM01000007.1 GCA_015490115.1 Aquificaceae bacterium | reverse complement strand
GGGGCTATCAACTCAACCTCCAACTCCACATTGTCCCCGGGCATCACCATCTCCACTCCCTCAGGCAACTTCACTATCGTCCCCGTCACATCAGCTGTCCTAAAGTAAAACTGCGGCCTGTAGTTCACAAAAAACGGTGTGTGCCTCCCACCCTCCTCCTTGCTAAGCACATACACCTGCGCCTTGAACCTCTTGTGCGGTGTCACCGTCCCAGGCTTCGCCAACACCTGACCCCTCTCCACCTCGTCCTTCTCAACTCCCCTCAGCAACACACCTATGTTGTCACCAGGCAAAGCCTCGTCCAACACCTTCCTGAACATCTCTATCGACGTCGCTACCGTCCTTATCGGCTCCTCCCTCAGCCCCACTACCTCCACCTCCTCCCCGGGCTTCAGCACCCCCCTCTCCACTCTCCCTGTCACAACAGTACCCCTCCCGGATATGCTGAACACGTCCTCTATCGGCATCAAAAACGGCTTGTCCGCCTCCCTCTCGGGTGTCGGTATATACTCGTCCAACGCTTTTAGCAATTCCTTTATCGACTCCACCCACTTCCCGGGAGACCCCTTCTCCAGCTCCTCCAATGCCCCCAACGCTGAACCCCTTATCACTGGCACCTCATCACCGGGATACTCGTACTTGCTGAGCAGTTCCCTCACTTCAAGCTCGACAAGTTCCAGCAGCTCCTCGTCCTCTACCATGTCGCACTTGTTGATGTATACGACTATGTACGGCACGTTCACCTGCCTCGCCAACAGCACATGTTCCCTCGTCTGGGGCATCGGCCCGTCCGCCGCGGAAACCACAAGTATCGCCCCGTCCATCTGGGCCGCTCCCGTTATCATGTTCTTGATGTAGTCCGCATGCCCGGGACAGTCCACATGGGCATAGTGCCTCTTGGGTGTCTCATACTCAACGTGCGTGATGTTTATCGTTATCCCCCTCTCCTTCTCTTCGGGTGCCTTGTCTATCTCCTCGTACTTCACGCACCTCGCCTTCCCCCCCTCTACGAGTCCCGCAGCGAGGACGCACGTTATCGCTGAAGTTAGTGTGCTTTTCCCGTGGTCTACGTGTCCTATCGTCCCTACGTTCACATGCTCCTTGGTCCTTTCGAACTTCTCCCTTCCCATCTATACCAACCTCCTTCAAGCGCTCTTTTCCGCAGTCCTCTCACCGATTATCTTCTCAGCGATCTGCTGGGGAACCTCCTCGTAGTGGGAAAACTTCATTATAAAGGTTCCCCTTCCCTGTGTCAAGCTCCTCAGCGTCGTCGCGTATCCGAACATCTCAGCCAAGGGAACGTGCGCCCTTATGGCGGTTATTATCCCTTTCTTTTCCATGCCCAAGATCTTCCCCCTTCTGGAGTTGAGATCACCTATGACGTCACCCACGTATTCTTCGGGAGTCTCGACCTCCACCTCCATTATAGGTTCTAAAAGAACGGGGTCCGCCTTCTTCGCAGCGTCCTTGAAGGCGAGAGATCCCGCTATCTGGAAGGCTATGTCGGAGGAGTCGACCTCGTGGTATGACCCGTCGAAGAGCCTCACCCTGACGTCGACAACGGGATAACCCGCAAGCACGCCGTTTTCCATGGCTTCCCTTATACCTTTTTCAACCGCAGGTATGAACTCTTTGGGTATCACACCTCCCACTATGTCGTTTACGAACTCGAAGCCTTTTCCTCTGGGGAGCGGTTCTATCTCTATGACAGCGTGTCCGTATTGACCTCTTCCGCCCGTCTGCCTTATGAACTTGCCCTCACCGACAGCTTTTTTACGTATAGTTTCTTTGTAGGCAACTTGGGGCTTTCCAACGTTTACCTCTATCCCGTATTCCCTCTTCATCCTGTCGACGATTATCTCCAGGTGAAGCTCTCCCATACCGTGTATCAGGGTCTGACCCGTCTCCTGATCCACCGTTGCCCTGAAGGTCGGGTCCTCCCTCATGAACCTGTGAAGGACCTGAGAGAGTTTCTCCTGATCTTTCTTGGTCTTCGGCTCTATAGCCATAGATATGACCGGTTCGGGGAACTCGAGCTTCTCGAGGACTATCGGGTGCTTCTCGTCCGCGAGGGTGTCCCCGGTGGTCGCGTCGAGACCCACAACCGCACATATCTCACCAGCAGATATCTCCTGTATCTCCTCCCTCGAGTTGGCGTGCATGAGGAGCAGTCTTCCCATCCTCTGCTTCTCGTCCTTCGTTACGTTGAGGACGTAAGAGCCTGCCTTGAGGGAACCAGAAAAGACCCTCACGTATGTGAGCTGACCCGCGTAAGGGTCTGACATGACCTTGAAGACGTAAGCGCAGAAGGGTTCGGTGTCCAAGGGCTTCCTCTCTTCCGTCTCACCCGTTTTCGGGTTCGTCCCCTTGACGGGAGGGAGGTCGAGGGGGGAGGGCAGGTAGTCGACAACCGCATCTAAGAGTGGCTGGACACCTTTGTTCTTGAAGGCTGCACCGCAAAGGACGGGGACGAGCTTCCTCTCTATTGTAGCCTTCCTGAGGGCTTTTCTGAGTTCTTCTACCGTTATCTCCTCACCTTCGAGGTATTTTTCCATGAGCTGATCGTCCGTCTCGACTATGGTCTCGACCATCTTCTCACGCCACTCCTCAGCCTTTGCCCTGTATTCTTCCGGTATCTCGATGACTTCGTATTTGGCTCCGAGGGTCTCCTCCAACCACCTTATCGCTTTCATCTCCATGAGGTCTATGACGCCCTCGAACTGGTCTTCGGCTCCGAGCGGTATCTGTATCGCTACCGGCTTTATTGAGAGCTTCTCGGATATCTCGTTCAGGACCCTGTAGAAGTCAGCCCCTACCCTGTCCATCTTGTTTATGAAGGCGATCCTCGGGACGTTGAACCTGTCCGCCCACCTCCAGTTAGCTTCCGACTGGGGCTGGACACCCTCCACCGCCGAGAATATGAAGATTATCCCGTCGAGGACCTTCATGGAGCGGACGACTTCCACCGAGAAGTCGACGTGTCCGGGCGTATCTATTATGTTTATCTGGTACCTCTCCCCGTTCCTCTCCCAATAGCAAGCTGTAGTTGCAGCCGTTATCGTTATGCCCCTCTCCTTCTCCTGCTCCATCCAGTCCATGACGGTAGTCCCTTCGTGGACCTCACCTATCTTGTAGGTCTTTCCCGTGTAGTAGAGGATCCTCTCGGTGGTAGTTGTCTTACCGGCGTCTATGTGGGCGACGAGTCCTATGTTCCTCAGCCTCTCTATAGGCACAGCCCTTGCCATCTTCCCACCTCCTTACCACCTGAAGTGGGAAAAGACCATGTTAGCCTGAGCCATCCTGTGGACCTCCTCCTTCTTCTTCACAGCTCCTCCTTTTCCGTCGAGGGCATCCAAGAGTTCAGCCTTTAGCCTCTCTATCATGGTGTAGGAACCTTTACCTCTCGGTCTGTTCCTCGCAGCTTCCACGAGCCACTTTATCGCCAAGCTCACCTGTCTCCTTTCGGGGACCTCTATGGGGACTTGATAGGTGGCACCTCCCACCCTTCTCGGTCTCACCTCCCACTGGGGCTTTAGGTTCTCTATTACCTTGTGGAGGAGTTCGGGGGGTGTCATTCCCCTCTCCTTTGCAGCTTCTTCGAGGGCTGTGTAGACTATCCACTCCGCTACGCTCTTTTTCCCGTCCTTCATGACTTTGTTTATGAGCTTTTGGATCAGAACGTCTCCGTACTTGGGATCGGGGGGTATCTCCCTCGGGGGAACAGGTCCTCTCCTTGGCATATCTTAACCTCCTTGCTCTTCTTTGGGTCTCTTCGTTCCGTATTTGGACCTTGACTGCCTTCTTCCTTCCACGCCCGCGGCGTCGAGGGCGCCCCTTATTATCTTGTACCTCACTCCGGGGAGGTCCTTCACCCTTCCTCCCCTCACGAGAACTATGGAGTGTTCTTGGAGGTTGTGTCCCTCTCCGGGTATGTAAGCGGTCACCTCTATGCCGTTCGAGAGTCTCACCCTCGCCACCTTCCTGAGGGCTGAGTTCGGCTTTTTAGGAGTTACCGTGTAAACGCGGACGCAGACCCCCCTCTTTTGGGGACAGCCCTCTAAAGCCGGTGCCTTCGACTTTTTCTTCCTCTTCTCCCTTCCGTATCTGACGAGCTGGTTTATCGTCGGCATAGCCTTCCTCCTCAAAACACGCAATCTACTATTTTATCTCAGCCCTCCTCCTCCTTCAACTCCTCCTTGAACAGCGAGGGCTTCCCCTCCTCGACGACCTCCACGTCCGCGTACTCGCTCACTCCCGTCCCAGCGGGTATGAGGTTTCCTATTATCACGTTCTCTTTGAGTCCGTAAAGCTCGTCCACCTTGCCCTCGCAAGCCGCTTCCGTGAGGACCTTGGTCGTCTCTTGGAAGGAGGCCGCGGATATCCAGCTCCTCGTCGAGAGGGATGCCTTCGTTATCCCGACGAGTATGGGTTCAGCCTTGGGTAGCTTCCCTCCTTCTTCTTTTATCCTTTGGATCTCTTCTTCGAGTTCCTCCTTGTCCACCTCTTCGTTCACGAGGAACCTGCTGTCTCCGGGGTCCACTATCCTCCTCTTCCTCAGCATCTGCCTTATGATGATCTCGAAGTGCTTGTCGTTTATGTC
>WFYM01000006.1 GCA_015490115.1 Aquificaceae bacterium | reverse complement strand
TGCAACCAGTGTAACAGCTCAAAATGTTTCGACTGCTCAATATGCTCAGGTTGCTAAAACTGGAAAAATTTACATCTACGCACCGCAGGCGTTCAGCTTGAACTATGTTGGCGTATCAAATCTTAATGAGGGCTTGAACTTTGACTATGCTTCGGGATCGACAGTAGGCCTCCAGAACTTATACAGCATAAGTGTTCTTGATAACGCAAGTGCTGAAAAAGCCCTGTTAATTGTAGATATGGCAATACGTAAAGTCGACACCGTCCGCTCCCAAATCGGAGCTGTCATGAACAACCTCCAGTCCATCTACGACGCCCAGAAGGTAGCCAAGGACAACACGGACCAAGCTGAAAACGTCATAAGGAACGTGGACTTCGCCAAGGAGATGTCCACATTCACGACGATGCAGATAAGGATGCAAGCCGGTATAGCTATGCTCGCACAGGCGAACACGCTTCCCCAGCTCGTCCTACAGCTCCTGAGGTAAAGGTTAAGGGGAGGGTCCCTCCCTCCCCTCCTTATATAAGGAGTGGGAGAGATGAGGGTAGCGGCTAAGGGTTCGGAAATCGACTTCCACCTGATAGCTCAGGTAGAGAGGGCTGTAAGGTCGGAAGGGGGAGCGGAAGTTGTAAGGAGGAACATAGAGAGAAGAACAAAGGAAGCTGTCCAAGAGACGGTCCCGACAAGGGACGAGCTTCAGAGGATAATTCAGGAGATAAAGAGGAAGCTCGACTACCTCAACAGGTATCTAAGAATAGACATAGACGAACAGCTCGAGATACCCGTCGTCAAGATCTTCGAGAGGGACACGAACAGGCTGATAAGGCAGATACCCCCCGAGCAGATACTCGAGCTGATGAAGCGGATAGACCAGATGCTCGGAGTTTTGCTGAGCGAGAGGGTCTGAGATGGCTGGTGAGCTTTTCCTGACGGGCATAACGGGAACTTGGTTCGACGCTGGAGCCATGGTGGAGCAGATAATGAAGTTAAAGTCCATACCGATACAGAAGCTCCAGCAGGAGAAGGCTGAGATACAGGCAAAGCTCAGCTCCCTCGGCAACCTCTCAGGAGCCATAAGGGACTTTATCTCCCTCTTTGAGAGCTTCGATATAGAAGAAGCCTTCTCTGGGAAGAAGGCTACCGTCTCGAACACGGACGTCCTCTCAGCCGAGGTGACGGGTGACGCTCCTGAGATAGAGTTCTCCGTGACCGTAAACAGGCTCGCTCAGGCGGAGATAAGGGTCTCGAACGGAGGTGTCTCCGATCTCTCCGCAACCTTCTCAGCTTCCGGAACGCTCGCGATAACCTACGACACAGGATCCGGTAAGGAAACCTTCACCGTCGACTACACCGCCGGGCAGACACTCGAGGACCTCGTAAACGCCATAAACTCAGCCCAGAACAGAGTAAAAGCTTCCGTATACTACGACGGGACATCTTATAGACTCATGCTCTCAGAGGTGGACGTCGGAGCCTCGACCGTAGAGACGGACACAGCCGGCGGTGTCTACGTTATAGAGGTCTCGGGACTCCCTTCCGAGCTTGGAACGGGTCTCGAAACCCTCCAAAGCGCCCAGAACGCCGAGATAGTGATAGGCTCAGGCTCTCCCATAACAAGCCCCTCCAACACCTTCGAGAACGTGATAACCGGTGTGACGCTGACTGTAAAGGCTACAGGGAACGCGACCGTGAAGATAACCGAAGACTACTCGAAGGTGACCGGCTTTTTAGAGGACTTCGTAAAGAACTACAACGGCATAGTCGAGCTTGTGGACTCGATGACTGTCGGTGAGGAAGCTCCCTTCTTGGGTGAGAACCTGATCTCAGGTGTCAAATTCGGGATGGCGGACAGGCTCGATCCCCTCGTGGAACTCGGACTCATAGACTACAACGGTGAGACGGGAAAGATATCCCTTGAAAGTTCGAGGCTCGGCGAACTCCTCTCTCAGGACCCGAATAAGGTGAAGGAAGCCCTTTCTAACCTCAAAGACTCTTTCTTGTCTTTCCTCGAGGTTTATTCGGACACCTTCAGGTCCTTCGAAAACAGCTTCAACGACAGGATAGAGAGGATAGACGAGAGGATATCCCAGCTCGCCCGGAGGCTCGCTCAGGAGGAGCTGATCCTGAGGAGGGAGTTCGCGAGGCTCGAAGCCTTCATAGCGGAGGCGGAGATGCTGAGAGAACGCCTCAGGCAGTTCGTAACCACCCTTTCCGAGATGATGAGAGGAGGTGAGGGATCATGAGTCCCGCTGAGGTTTACTTACAGAACCTCGTTGAGAACGCGAACCCTATAAGGCTCGTCATACTCCTCTACGACAAGGCTATCCTCTGCATAGATGAGGCGGTAGAAGCCATAGAGGGAGGGGTTGAGAAGCTCGAAAACCTGAAAAGGAAAGCTGAGAACTTAACGAGGGTCGTCGACATACTTATAGTTTTGAGATCCTCCCTCGACATGGAGAAGGGGAAGGAGATATCTAAAAACCTTGACGAAATCTACGAAGTTCTTATAGATGAAATTGTGAGGGCTAACATGAAGAACGACAAGGATGTTCTGCTTAAAGTAAAAAAGATACTCGAGGAGCTAAGGTCCGCTTGGGAGGAGGCGGAGAAGAAGCTATACCCGAGGGAGGAGGTAGCAAAGAAGCCTGATGAATGAGGACTTGAAGAGCCTGCTTCTTAAGTGTCAGATAATGCTCGAGGAGGGGGACCTCGACGGGCTAATAAAGACCCTCGAGAAGATAAACTCGATGGATCTCAGAGGTCTCACCAAAGAGGAATACGAGGAGGCTCTGAGGATAATAGAGTTCCTCATAAAGAAGGCGGAGGAGAAGAAGATAGACATAGCGGAGAAGCTGATGAACATCCAAAAGTTCAAAAAGTATACCCGTTAGAGTGTCTCTTTGGTCGAAGGGACACCGCCTCCTACTATCTCAACAGCCTCCCTCAAGGTGACCGCAAAGGCTTTAAAGCATGCTTCCGCAACGTGGTGGAGTATCTTCCCCTCGAGGACCTTCATATGTAGGGTTGACCTGCTCTCGAGGGAGAAGCCTTTGAAGAACTCCCATATGAGTTCGAAGTCGAAGTCGGTTATCTTACCCCTCAAGTTCCTGTCCTCGTAATAAAAGAGACCCCTGCCGGATATGTCCACGGAGCAAAGGACTAAGGCTTCGTCCATGGGGAGTATGACGCTCCCGAACCTCCTTATCCCCCTTTTGTCGCCGAGGGCTTCGGAGAAGGCTTTTCCGAGGACTATACCGCAGTCCTCCACCGTGTGGTGGTAGGAGACGTGTGTGTCTCCTTCAGCCTCGACCTTTAGATCGAACCTGCCGTGCTTTGCGAAGCTCTCGAGCATGTGGTTGAGGAACCCGATAGGTGTGCTGACCTCACAGGTTCCCGTCCCGTCAAGATTTAAAGAAACTATTATCTTCGTCTCCTTCGTCTCCCTGAAGACTTCGGCTGTTCTCATGGACCCCTCCCTTGAGGTGGTAGGCGCGAGGGGACTCGAACCCCTGACCTCCGGCGTGTCGGGCCGGCGCTCTCCCAGCTGAGCTACGCGCCTTTAGGTATAAAATTATCTCTCATCCACCGATCTCAGTCAAGTATACTAAGACAGATGCTGAACGTCGCTGTAGCTCAGGTAAACACGACTGTAGGAGACCTCGAGGGGAACCTGAGGAAGGTCCTCGAGTTCGTCGAAGAGGCGAAGGGAAAGGCTCACCTCATAGTCTTCCCCGAACTCACCATCTCCGGATACTCCCCCGAAGACCTACTCCTCAGGCTCGACTTCGTCGAGAGCTGTATGAGAAAGCTCGAGGAACTCGCAAAAGCTACTAAAGATGTAGACTCCCTGATCGTGGTCGGGACACCTTACTACGATGGGGACCTTTACAACTCCGCCGTCCTCCTCTTCAAGGGAAAGGTCGTCGGTGTCTACCACAAGTCAAGGCTCCCCAACTACAGCGTCTTCGACGAGAAGAGGTATTTTCGCGAAGGCGGGGAACCCCTCCTCGTGGAGGTGAACGGCTACAAGATAGGCTTTTCCATATGCGAGGACATATGGTATCCCGACGGGAACGAGAGGAGGCTCGCCCTCTCAGGTGCTGAGCTTATAGTAAACATAAACGCCTCACCTTACCACATAGGTAAGGCTTCCTTCAGGGAAGGTTTTGTGAGGGCGAGGGCTGAGGACAACGTATGCTTCGTCGTATACGCGAACCTCGTGGGCGGGAACGACGAACTCGTCTTCGACGGAAGGAGCATGGTGGTGGATCCCCTCGGGGAGGTGATAGCGAGGGCAAAAGCCTTCGAGGAGGACCTGCTTATAGTGAGCTTGGATCTCGAAAAAGTGAGAAGAAGGAGGCTCTTGGATCTCAGGTGGAGGGAGGCGGGGAAGGAGGCGGAGCCTATTAGCCCTTCCTTTGCTGTAAAACTTCCCGAAAGACCCTTTTTCAAGCCGAGGGTGGAGCCTTCACCATCAGAGGAGGAAGAGATCTACAGGGCTGTAGTCCTCGGGACGGGGGACTACGTGAAAAAGAGTGGCTTCGAGAAAGTGGTTGTGGGACTCTCAGGGGGTATAGACTCTTCCCTTACCGCCTGCGTGGCGGTCGATGCCCTCGGGAAGGAGAACGTCCTCGGCATATTCATGCCCTCGAGGTTCACCTCCAAGGAGAGTTTCGAAGACGCCAAGGCTCTCGCCAACAACCTCGGCATAGAGTTCCACACCATACCCATAGACGACGTCTTCACCTCATACATAAAGGAGTTCTTTCCGGTTTACGGAGACCTCGGTTTTGACACGGCGGACGAGAACATACAGGCGAGGATAAGGGCTAACATACTCTTTTACATCTCCAACAAGTTCGGTTATATGGTCCTTTCGACCTCCAACAAGAGCGAAGCGGCTACCGGATACACGACGATCTACGGGGACATGGCTGGTGGGTTCGCACCTTTGAAGGACGTATACAAGACCATGGTCTACAAGCTCGCCCGCTACAGGAACTCCCTCGATCCGGTAATTCCCGAGAGAGTTTTTGAGAAGGTCCCCTCCGCCGAGCTGAGACCGAACCAAACGGATCAGGACACACTACCACCCTACGATGTCCTCGATAGGATACTCCAGCTCTACATAGAGGAGTGCATGTCTCCCGAGGAGATAGTAAAGAGAGGTTTCGAAAGGGAAACGGTTATGAGGGTGGTTTCGATGGTGAGGAGGGCTGAATACAAGAGGAAGCAGGCTCCCCTCGGAGTGAAGATCACACCGAGGGCTTTCGGGAAGGACTGGAGATACCCCGTAGTCAACAGGTTTTAGGACTCCTTGAGGAGAGCCTTTATGTGGTCAGCCATGTTTTCCTTGACGAGTGTGGGCTTTCTGAGCCTCCTCTTCCTGTTGGAGCTTTTCTTTGTGTTGTAGTGGGCGCCGCCGGACTTCATCCTCTTTATCTTGCCGGTCGCGGTTATCTTAAACCTCTTCTTCGCGGACCTGTTAGTCTTCATCTTCACCTTCGCCATGCCAATATTATAATCACTTTTTCCTCTTCGGCATCAAGGTAAACACGAGGAAGGTCCCCTCCCTCTTGGGAGGGTTCTCAAGGTCGCCCACGTCCTTCAGGTCTTCAACTATCCTTTTGAAGAGCTTGTCTCCGAGTTCGGGGTGGGCGTTCTCCCTTCCCCTGAACCTTATCCAGACCCTCACCTTGTCCCCGTCCTCCAAAAACTCCCTCATGTGCTTTAGCTTTACCTTTAGGTCGTGTTCCTCTATCCTCACCTTCATCCTAATGTCCTTGACCTCAACAGCGTGTTCCCTCTGCTTCTTTCTGGCTTCCCTCTCCTTCTTCTTCATCTCATATTTGAACTTCCCGAAGTCCATTATCTTGCAGACGGGCGGATTGGCTTGGGGTGCCACCTCTACGAGGTCGAGTTCTTTCTCTTCCGCGATCCTGAGTGCTTCTTCGAGCGGGAGTATCCCTATCTGCTGACCGTTCTCGTCTATCAGCCTAACCTCCTTAGCCCTTATCTGGCGGTTCACCCTGTAATTCTCAACCCTGCTCATGAAACCTCCTCAAGGAGTATGTATGAAGAGAGGAAGAGGTTGGCAAGGAGGAGGGCTGTGGAAAAGTAGGAGACCCTTTTGAACTTTACCCTCTCAGGAGATCCCGGTTCATACCTCTCTATACTGCCCAGTCTTCTCTTGTAGTTCCTAAGCCACATGGACACAGCCACGTTCAGCGAAAGCCCGCCAAGGAGCAACAAGCCCCACCACTTGAAGCTCAATATAAGATACACCAAGATAAGGAAAAAGGCAATCTTGTAAAACCTCCAAAGTATCCTCCCGTAGAACCTGCCCGCAAGGTCCTTGTTTTCTTCTGTCCTGAGGAGAACAGGTGCGACAGCAAAGACTATGAGGAAGAGAGAGCCTGAGTAGAGGGAGAGGGCGAGGACCTCCATGTTATATTACCCTTTCCGCGTGTCTCGTTGCGTGACACTGGATGTTTACCGCTATCGGAAGGGAGGCTATGTGGCAGGGGAACATCTCCACCTTCACGTCCACCGCTGTGACCGTCCCCCCGAAACCCATGGGTCCCAGTCCGAGCTTGTTTATGTCTTCGAGAAGTTCCTCTTCCACCTTAGCTATAAGCGGGTCTGGGTGCCTCTTTCCGTAGGGTCTCAAGATAGCTTTCTTGGCGAGGTATGCACAGTATTCGAAGTTCCCACCTATGCCGACGCCAACAGTGAGGGGGGGGCAGGCGTTTGGACCTGCGAGCTTCACCGTTTCGAGGACGAACCTCTTCACACCCTCCCACCCGTCCGCGGGCTTTAGCATGGCTATTCTGGAGGTGTTTTCGGAACCCGCACCTTTCGGAGCCACCACTATCCTTACCCTGTCCCCGGGAACGATCTCGGTGTGGACTACGGCGGGTGTGTTGTCGCCCGTGTTCTTCCTCTCAAAGACAGGGTCCCAGACCATGGAAGCCCTCAGATACCCCTCCTTTGTAGCACGCCTCACCCCCTCGTTCACGGCGTCGATGAGACTCCCCCCTTCTATCACGACCTCCTGCCCGACTTCGAGGAAAATAACGGTAACACCCGTGTCCTGACAGTAGGGCATGCCCTCCTCGGAGGCTACCTTGGCATTCTCGACTATCTGGGAGAGGACCTCCCTACCTAAGGGTGACTCCTCCCTCTTTAGGGCTTCCTTGAAGGCTTCAACCGACTCCTCGGGCAGTTTGCAGTTCGCCTCTATGGTGAGGTCCCTTACAGCTTTTGTTATCTCCTCAACGTGGACTCTTCTCACCTATCATCACCTCCGCAAGCTCAACACCCTTCCTTACGGACTCTACCGACCTTCTCCACATCTCCCTCTCCTCTTCCATCATC
>WFYM01000005.1 GCA_015490115.1 Aquificaceae bacterium | reverse complement strand
TGTTAAGCTCAGGGAACGGCAGGTGGGTCCTCGGAGCTTAAGGGACAAGCTCGGAAGACCTCTCACGGATCTTAGGGTCTCGGTCACGGACAGGTGCAACTTCAGGTGCTTCTACTGCATGCCCCCTTGGGGTGAGGTGGAGTTCCTACCGAGGGAGGAGATCCTCTCCTTCGAGGAGATAGCGAGGGTAGTAAGAATTTTGAAAAGGCTGGGGCTGAAAAAGGTGAGGATAACGGGAGGGGAGCCTCTTTTGAGGACGGGTATCGAGAAGCTGGTGGCTATGGTAAAGGAAGCCGGTATAGAGGACGTCGCACTCACTACAAACGGCTACCTACTTCCGGAAAGAGCCAAAGCCCTAAAAGAAGCAGGACTAAAGAGGGTTACCGTCAGCCTCCCTACCCTGAAGGAGGAGAAGTTCAAGAAGATATCGAAGGGTGCTGAACTCGAGAGGGTTATCTTGGGGATTGAGAAAGCAAAGAGGGCGGGTCTCGAACCTGTTAAGGTGAACACGGTGGTCGTTAAAGGCTTCAACGAGGAGGAGATTCTCGACATCGCCGAGTTCTGCAGGGAGAGGGGACTTTTCTTGAAGTTCATAGAGTTTATGGACGTCGGGACCTTAAACGGCTGGTCTCCGGACAAGGTGGTGACAGCAGAGGAGATACTAAAAAAGCTGAGTTCCCGCTACAGCTTGGAACCCCTCGGAAAGGAGAATCCCTCCGAGACAGCCCTCGTCTTCAGATATAGGGATACAAGTTTGAAGGTCGGCATAATAGCTTCCGTGACGAAGCCCTTCTGCAGGGATTGCTCTAGACTGAGGCTATCCGCGGACGGAAAGGTCTACACATGCCTTTTTGCCTCCGAAGGAGCCGACCTCAAGAGCCTCCTCAGGGGCGGAGCTTCGGACGGAGAGATAGAAGCTTTCTTTAGAAATGTCTGGACCTCAAGGGAGGACAGGTATTCCGAGGTGAGGTGGAGCTTCGAAAACCCTAAAAAGGTAGAGATGTTCCGGGTAGGGGGCTAAGCTCTTAGACCCTCCAACAGAAGCTCCTTTACAGTTTTCCTCCCCTTCACCACCTTTCCCTTCCTTCCCTTTACGAACCACTTCAGGATCTCTCCTTGCACAAAGCCTACAATTGCAAAGCCCACTTCTTCCGGATCTATGCCCCTCCTCAGCTCTCCTTTCTTTACGCCTTCCTCCGCCACTTCCCTTACCCTCTTCAAGTAAATCCTCAAGAGTTCGAAGACCGACCTCTTTACCTTCCTGTTTCCGCTCCTCAAAAGCTCAAAGAAAAGTAAAGGAACAACACCTTTCGTCTCCTCAGCGAGATCAGCTTGAGCTTCCAAAATAAGCTCTATTTTCTCCAAAGCACCCACCCCTTTATGGAGAACCTCTTCTATCCTTCTGAGCCATTCACTCCCATACTTCCTAACAACCTCCTCCGCCACCGAGTCCATGGAGGGGAAGTGTTTGAATATGGCTGAATCAGACACTTCGAGCTTTTCACCCACTCTCTTTGCCGTGAACATCCTGAGACCCTCATGTGCTATTATCTGAGCACTTACCTTCAGTATCTTTTCCTTCATCTCCGACATAAACAGGATCATACCATAGTTCAGTTAGTGCTAACTTCCAAAGCTTTTATTTCCAATAAGCAATTCCGAAGGACCAAAAAACTTACCGCAAACTCATTTTTCCTCACCAAAACCTTGCACTCTTCGAACCCTTGTTATATGATATATGTCAAGCTGAAACACACGTTTACTGAGGGAGGTTCGGTGATGGCACAGGGAGCTGTTCATGAAGCTCACCATGAGTGGAGTGTGTGGCCCTTTCCGACAGGTATAGGGACCCTCCTCGTTCCCATAGCCATAACCCTCGTGTTCCACTATCAGAAGCACCTCGCGGGACTCCTATTAGGAGGGGTCGCCCTCGTCCTCATACTGATAGGCGTAGCGGGATGGGCTAACGAACACTTTGCAAAAGAATCGGACACCGGTTTCGGTTGGCTCGGGACCTTCTCGTTCCTCGTTTCGGAGATAGTCATATTCGGGACGCTCTTTGCAGCTTTTTGGATGGCGAGGACGGCCCACGCGGACAAGTGGGGGGATTGGGTCCCTGAAGGTGTAAGTCTCGGTATGGCTGGCATACTGACTTTGATACTCTGGGCTTCGAGCTTTACCATATTCAAAGCGGAAACAGCTTTGGAGGAGGAAGGAGACAGCGGAAAGGCCCTTATGTGGACTTTTCTTACCTTTGTCCTTGGTGTACTCTTTGTGATCCTTCACATGAGGGAGTGGGCGCACCTCTGGACCGAGGAGGGCTTTACCCTAAGCTCTAACATGTACGGGACGGGCTTTTACTCTCTCACGGGACTCCATACCTCCCACGTCATAGTGGGACTCCTCGCCCAGCTCTACGTTATGTGGCTACTCGCCACGGGTAAGATGACCAAGGAAAAGCCCACCCTCATGAAAGGAGTCTCCGTATACTGGCACTTCGTTGACGTGATGTGGATGCTCGTCGCCGGAACCGCATACCTCGTCGGGAGCATGGCAATATGATGGGTGTCCTTGTCCTTCTTCTCCTTACGGGTTACGCCTTCGCCACCGTCGTGGGAGGGGTCCAAGCCTTCAGGAAGGACTTCTTCGACCCCTCCACCCTGAAGATAGACGAAGGGAAATACCTCGGAAACTTCGCGGCGAACGTGGAGATACTCCTTGAAGACGGAACGAAGAGGAAGCTCTACGAGCTTTTAAAAGGGAAGCCGAATATCCTCCTTCTTTCCTACTACACCTGCGAAGGCTCCTGCCCCTTGAGGATAGACAACCTGAGCAGGCTGATAAAAGAGTCCTCTTTGAAGGAAAGGGACTTTAGGGTTCTCGTTCTTTCCTTCGACGAGAGGGATACCCTCGAGACTTTAAGACGCTTCAAAGAAAGCCACGGACCCTTTACAAAGCACTGGGTCTTCGGGATAATACCCAAGGAAAGTATAAGGACGCTCACGGAAAGCGTCGGTTTTAAGTTCTTCTACTCGGAGAGGGACAAGACCTTCGTCCACACGAACGTCTATATCTTCCTATCGCCCGAAGGCAGGATCACCAGATACCTCTTCGGTATAGCTCCAAAGGAGAGGGACGTCAGGATAGCCCTCACAGAAGCGGAGAGCGGTAAGGTGACGCTCGGATCTATAGTTGACCTTGCTCTTCTCGTCTGCTACACCTACGATCCCTCAAGGAGCACGTTCGTAATAAACCCCGCGGTCCTCTTCGGTGGGATCGGCTTTGCCCTCTTCGGGGGTGTTATTCTCGTTGCTCTTGTATCGGGCAAGTTAGTAAAAAAGGAGGTGTGAGCTATGGAGGAGGTGTTCGCTTATCCAGCCAAGTGGTGGAACGAAGCTGTGATCGTTTGGCTCGTTGTAGCTGTTGTCATTTACGCGGTAACGGCTATCCCGGGCCTTTACTTCATCATGAAGTACAGGTTCAAGCCCGGGGAGAGGGAGATAGGCGACCACGAAAAACACGGTCACTGGGGTCTCGAAGTTCTGTGGACCATAGTCCCCACCATAATAGTCCTCGTCCTCGCCACATACTCCTTTGCGGTCTTTAAAAAGCAAAGGACTGTCCCGGAGGGAGCCCTGACACTCAAGGTAACGGGCTTCATGTGGGGTTGGCAGGTTGAGTACCTCGACGATAAGGGTAACACGGTAAAGACGATCGTTACCTCTTACAACCCGACGAGCTACGAAGTTCCCGAAGAGCAGAAAATAGTGGTCCCCGCAGGAAAGCCGATAAAGGTCCTCCTCACCTCCATGGACGTGATCCACGCCTTCTACGTTATGCCGGCGAGGATACTTGAAGACGCGGTCCCCGGAAGGATCACCTATCTCTGGTTCCAGATCAACAAGCCGGGTGAGTACTGGGTATTCTGCAGGGAGTTCTGCGGGACGGGACACTCCCACATGTTCGCTAAGCTAAAGGTAGTTCCGCCCGAGCAGTTCACCGCTTGGCTGAAGGGTGGGACCGATCTTGCTAAGAAAACAGCTGATAAAAATATATAAAGGAGGTGTGTTGAGATGAGAGAGGCTGTGAGCGTCCCTTGGTTCTCGGCGGGTCTTAAGGAGTGGATCTTCACAACCGACCACAAGAAGATAGGCATCCTCTACTTCGTAACGGGTCTCGTAGCCTTCATAATAGCTGGCATATTCGGGTTGATCATAAGGTTCGAGCAGAACTCTCCCGGCTTTCAGGTGGTTAGCCCCAGCTTCTACAACTACCTGCTAACAGGACATGGAGCGGTAATGCTCCTCTGGTGGGCTATAGGTGCACACATAGGCGGTTTCGGTAACTTCCTTTTGCCACTTATGATAGGGGCGAAGGACGTAGCCTTCCCGAGGCTGAACGCTCTCAGCTACTGGGCTTTCTTCGGAGCGACGGTGATAGTCCTCCTTACTTTGATCCCTGGTAATCAAATAAAGATGATGTGGACCGGATATCCGCCCTACGCAACTCACCCGGACGCAGGAGTGACAGCTTTCTACGTCTTTGCCATACATCTGCTCGGAGTGTCCTCCATAGCGACGGCTGTCAACTTCATCACGACCTACATAAGGATGAGGGCACCGGGGATAGGTTTTTGGAACACAAACCTCTATATCCATAGTCTCATAGTTGCTAACGTCCTACAGCTAATAGGTGTTCCCTCCCTCGGTGGAGCTGTCACGATGCTCTTCCTCGATAAGTACCTTGGGACTAACTTCTTCAACCCCTCACTCGGAGGAGACCCCCTTCTCTATCAAAACGTCTTCTGGTTCTACTCCCACCCGGCTGTCTACGTGATGATAATTCCTATTTTCGGTTTCTTCTCCGAGATACTCGCCACCTTCTCGAGGAAGCCCATATTCGGTTATAAGTCCATGGTCTTCGCCATATGGGGAATAGCGGTTGTATCTTTCATAGTCTGGATGCACCACATGTTCACCTCGGGTATTCCCGACTGGGCGAGGGTCCTGATGTCCTATACAACCGTCCTCGTAGCTGTTCCGACCGGAGTTAAGATCTTCAACTGGGTAGCTACGCTTCACAGGGGAGCGATAATCCTGAGATCTCCCATGCTCTACACCCTCGGCGGTATATTCATGTTCTTGATAGGTGGTCTCACCGGAATACCTAACGCTTTGGTAGCTATAGACCTAGGAATTCACGACTCACTCTCCGTAGTCGGACACTTCCACTACGTCCTCGGTATGGCTCTCACGATGGGAATATTCGGAGCTGTGATCTACTGGTTCCCCAAGATAACCGGGAGAATGTATCCCGAGAACCTCGGAAAGATAAGCTTCTGGCTCGTGTTCATAGGCGCTAACGTTCTCTACTTCCCGCAACTCCTTGCAGGCTTTCTAGGTATGCCGAGAAGGTATCCAGACTATCCGCCCATAGCTGAATGGGTAGCCCTCAACCAGATATCCACAATAGGTGCCCTCATTCTCGCTGTAGGAGTTCTTGTGTTCCTCGTCGGTATGATCAAGGGTCTCACGAGCGGTGAGAAGGCGGAAGACAATCCGTGGAAGTCCCCATCCCTTGAGTGGAGGACAAGCTCCCCAGCACCCGTAGATAATTTCGGCGAGAAACCTCCCAAGCTCGAAGAGGACTACCACCCCTACAAGTACGGTGCGCCTCCTACCTTCTGAGGGTTGAGTAATCTCCTGAGCCGTCTTCCGGGGGCTTTGCCCCCGGTTTTCTTTAAAGAAAAACGAATCCATAAACAAGGGCTATCGCTATCCTGTAAAGACCGAAAACGGCAAGTCCGTGGGAGTTTAGGAAATTCAAAAAAGCCTTAACCGTTACAGCTGCGGTTAGAAAGGCTGTTAAGAAACCTATACCCATAAGACCCCACTGGTCACCGCTGAAGCCACCCCCAGTCTTTAAGAGGTCGTATCCCACCGCTGAAAACATGGTCGGGATGGCGAGGAGGAAGGAAAACTCAGCAGCCTTTTTCCTCGGAAGACCGAGGAGGATCCCGCCCACTATGGTAGCTCCCGACCTAGAGACCCCCGGAAAGAGGGCGAGGGACTGGAAGATACCTATCAAAAAGACCCTCCAAATGGGGAGGTCTTTGACGTCCTTTGCAGAAGCCTTCCCTTCCATATACCTGTCCACAGCTATCAGGACTAAACCGCCGAAGAGCAGGTTCACAACGACTATAAGGTCGTTCCCTATGAGGTGTTCCTTGACAAAACCGTAAAGGGAAAGTCCCGCTA
>WFYM01000004.1 GCA_015490115.1 Aquificaceae bacterium | reverse complement strand
AGATGAGTATAAGAGACAGATTCGGTTTAATACATTAGTACTTCCTCCTATATAAATTGTTTTTGTTTTAGAATCACCTAAGCAGTTGTAAAAATCTAAAACTATATATACTCCTTTCTTATTTTTAATTTCTTTTAACTCATTGTTCACAGTTTCAAGGCAATAGATTAATATATTCTCTATATCAAAAATATCTTTATCAGAATTATCCTTAAGTTCTCTCAAAGTTTCTTTTACTTTTTCTTTTACTTCAAGTAAAATTTCCTGCTCCATATTACCCATAAGATTCATCATAATAGCTTACATTCTTTTAATTATTTCCCGAGCATACTCTAGTGTGGAAACTGCCTTAGCATCTATACCTATCTTCTGGAAACCCGCTACTATATCCGGTGTCCCTACCCTGTCCGCGAGGGTCCTCCTCACAGCGGAGTATATCTTCTCAGCAGCCTCCTTCCAACCCATGTACTCGAGCATCATGGCACCCGAGAGCGTCAAAGAAAGCGGATTCGCTATCCACTTACCAGCTATGTCCCAAGCTGTCCCGTGGGTGCTTTCAAAGAGGGCGTATCCGTCCCCTATGTTCCCGCTGGGGACGAAACCGGGACCGCCTATGAGGGCAGCTGCAAGGTCCGAGACATAGTCGCCGTTCAGGTTCTGGGCTATTATCACGTCGTAGGCTTCGGGTCTCAGAACCAGTTGCATAAGCATCTGGTCAGTTATGACCTTTACCATTTTCACCTGACCTTCTTCCGGTTCCGCCTCCGGGTCCGTAATCACCCTTCCCTTGAACTCCGGTTCTTCCGCTACCTCAAAAGCCCAGTTTATGAAGGCACCTTCCGTCGCCTTCATTATGTTGCCCTTTCCTATCACCGCGACCGTTTTCTTGTTGTTTTCCAAAGCATACCTAAGAGCTTTTCTGACATGCCTTTTGGTCTTGAACTCGCTCATCGGCTTTACGGTTATGCCGACGTCTTCCGGGAAGCCCTCCTCTTTTGCTCCCATCTCTTTTAAAAGGAACTCCCTGACTCTCTTTGCCTCCTCCGTTCCCGGGAAGAACTCGACACCCGCGTAGACGTCGTCCGTGTTCTCCCTGAAGACTACAAGGTCCACCCTCTCGGGTTCGGGGATCGGGGTCGGCTGACCCATCCAGTAGACGGGTCTCACCGCCGAGTAGTAGTCGAAAGACCTTCTCAGGATCGAGTTTATAGACTTTGCACCCTTTCCGACGGGAGTCCCTAATGGTCCCTTTATGGCTATGATGGACTCTTTTAGGACCTCCAAGGTCTCTTGGGGGAGCCTTTCCCCCGTCTTTTCTTCAGCCTTGTCCCCCGCGAGAAGCTCGACCCACAGGATCCTTTTAGAACCGTTGTAGGCTACCTCGACGGCTTTGTTCACGACGAGGATCATGGCGGGTGTTATCTCAGCACCTATCCCGTCCCCCTCTATGTAGGGGACTATGGGTGTGTCAGGAACCGATATGGTCTTGTCTTCGTTCAGTTTTACGAACTCTCCCTCCTCCGGGATCCTCACCTTACCTTCCCAAGGGTAGACGTTATCCGCCTCTATTACCTTCATGCTTTCCTCCCGAAGGGGTGTTAAAAATTTTAGGTGAGCCTAACTTCTGTGTCAAGGATTTTTAAAACAGTGCTTTAGGTCTGTTAGAATCGGAGGTGAGCTATGTTGAAGGTGGCGACCTACAACGTGAACTCCATAAGGGCGAGGAGGGAACTCCTCTTCATGTGGTTAGACAGGGATCCTGTCGATATCCTATGTCTTCAGGAGCTAAAGCAGGAAGAGAGGAACTTCCCTTTTGAAGAGTTCGAAAAGAGGGGATACAGGTGCGAGGTCTTCGCCCAGAAAACTTACAACGGTGTTTGCATCTGTTCGAAGCTACCTATATCCGAAGTGGTAAAGGGTTTCGGAGACCCTGATTTTGACGAACAGAAGAGGCTGATAACCGTAAAAATCGAAGGTGTATGGTTCATAAACGTCTACGCACCCCACGGTGACCTGAGGGGAACGGAGAAGTTCTACTACAAGCTAAGGTTCTACGGGAGGCTCCTTGAGTTCCTCGAGGAGAAATTTTCCCCTGAAGATCCCATATGCATGGTTGGGGATTTCAACGTGGCGAGGGAGGACATGGACGTCTACGACCCCGAACTCTTGAGGGACACGATCGGGACTATGAAAGAGGAGAGGGAAGCCTTCGAGAGGATCTTAAGCTGGGGCTTTACCGACACCTTCAGA
>WFYM01000003.1 GCA_015490115.1 Aquificaceae bacterium | reverse complement strand
TCACGAACCTAAAGACCCAGAACATAGGCATCCTGATCACGGACCACAACGTCAGGGAGACCATATCCATGGTGGACAGGGTCTACATAATCTCCGAGGGAAGGATAATAGCGGAGGGGGACCCAAAGAGCGTAGTCGAAAAAAGGGAGGTCAGGGAAACTTACCTCGGTGAGGACTTCAGGCTCTGATCCAGATAAAATCCCTGTCCGAACCTCACCCCTATCCTCCTCACCGTCTCGAGGTCCTTCTCGTTCTCTATATGCTCCGCAACCAAGTCTATGGAGAACCTGTCCGCCATGGTCTTTATGCTCTGGAGTATAGCCCTGTTGTAGGGGTCCCTGTGTATGTTCCTCACGAACATGCCGTCAACCTTTATGAGGTCTATGAACTTTATAAAGTGCCTCATGAGGGATATGGAGGAAAAGCCCATTCCGAAGTCGTCCATAACTATCCTGAAGCCCAGATCCTTGAGGATCTCGAAGTAGTTGAGGGCTGACTCTAAGTTCAAGAAGCCGTCCCTCTCCGTTATCTCTATGAAGACCCTCGACCTCATGTGTTTTGGGAACTTGGAAAGCTCCCCGATTACGTTCCCCCTCTCTAAGGTTCTGGGGGATATGTTGACGAAGAGGCTGTAGGGGTAAAAGTCTTTACTTCTTAGGAACTCCCCCAGCCTCCTTACGGTGTGCATGTCTATCTCTTCAACTACGCTTCCGTCAGAGAGGCTGTCCATGAACCTGCTTAAGGGAAGGACCTCACCGTTCTTGACAACCCTGAAGAGAAGCTCGTAGCCGTAAACGGTGTTGTTCTGTATGTTGTATATGGGCTGAATGTGGTGCGTCACCGAACCCCTCATTATAAGCTCCGTGAGGTCCTTTTCCCTCTTGAACCTCTCGAGATACACCTCCCTATCCTTCACGGTGAGGAGGAGGGAGGTCCTGTTCTTACCCTCGCTCTTTGCCTTGTAAAGGCTTATGTCCGCCACAGCGAGGAGTTCTTTCGGATCCTCCGTGTCCTCGGGGAAGCTCGCCACCCCGACGCTCACAGTAAGGTGTATGTGCCTCTCCTTCCTTATAAGGAACCTCTCCCTCCTTACGGACTCCCTTATCCTCTCCGCAAGTTCAAAGGCTCCTTCTTTTCCGGTCTCGGGACAGAGGACCGCGAACTCCTCTCCCCCGTATCTGTATAGGGTGTCCGTCTCCCTTATGTTCTTCTGTATAAGAAGGGCGAGCCTCCTCAGGACTTCGTCGCCCGAGGGGTGACCGTACGTGTCGTTCACCCCTTTGAAGTTGTCTATGTCTATGAGGAGGAGGCTCAGCCTCTTCCCGTATCTTTTTGCTATCCTTCCGTATTTTTTGAGGTCAAGCTCGAGCATCCTCCTGTTGGGAACTCCCGTTAAGGGATCCGTTGAGGCGAGGTGGCTCAGCCTTATTGTCCCGACGAGGTGTTGGCAGACTATCTTAACGTAGCTCTCGTCCTCCTTAGAGAGGTCGCCCCTCAGCTTCAGCAGGACCGCACCCCTGCTATCCCTACCGAGGCTAAAGAGTATCGTCCCCACGCACTCTTTCCCCCTGTAGTCCCTTATGCACACAAGCTCCTCCGTGTCGGGTCTCAGGCTCCTTCCCTTCTCCTCGAACATCGCTATAAGCTCCCTCATAGCCTCCTCCGTCAGGGAGGGAGAGGGTATAAGGAAGCTGTATTTGTTCATCTGGAGGTCCTTTATGAGGAAGAGGGAACCCTCAGAGCTGAGAAGCTCGTCGAGCCTACCGAGGGTCAGCTTCACGAAGGGATATATGTCTTCTGGTGAGCTGACGGGGTTCAGGGCTGTGTCGAGGATAAGCTCCATCTTCTCGAGCCTCTCCTCCATTCCCTCGGAGTATTTCCTGAGGAGCTTAGCTATTGAACCGAACTCGTCCTTCGCCTCTGCGAGGTCGGAAAAGTCCACCTTCGAGTTCCCCCTCTCAAGCTCCCTCACCACCTCCCTCAGCCTCCTTATCGGGTAGTTTATGAGCTTCGCCCAGAAGATGTAGGATATGGTGAGGAACACCAAGAAGCCGAGGTAGAGCCTGAGGTAGAGGAGGACCCTCTCCTTTATCAAAGCCCTCATCAGGTTCGTGTAGGAGATCACGACGAACATGCTCGCGTTAGAGGTCTTGCTCCCGTAAGTGACAACTATGTCCCCCTCGCTCACCCTCGGCTTCTCACCGAAGTAGAACTCAGCCCCGTATTTGGCTATCGCCCCCACCTCTTTTGAGAGTATCCTCTCGAAGCTGGAAAGGTCGTGGCAGAAGATGAAGGTCCTTCCCCTGTGTCTTACAACTGCGAGACCCCTCCAGCCCTTGCGCTGGAGGTAAAGGAAGAAGCTCCTGTTTTCTGAAGAGGAGAGAGCCTTCCTTACCTCCTCCTTAGTCACGTCTCCTATTCCGAAACCTCTCCCCCAAGCGCAGGTGATCAGCTTACCCATGAAAGGCTTTAGGACTCCGGGTCCGTATCTACTCACGAGGTCTGCGAGGGACTCGTCCGCCTTTTTGAGGGCTTCTATCTCGTTCTCTATGGCTGTGGTCCTGAAGCTCGCAGCCCTGTTCGCAGCTACCCTAAGCTCCCCCTCAAGCTCCCTCAGGGAGTAGAGGATGTCAACGGTGAAGGAGAGGACCATCGAGATGAAGATTATCAAGGAAAAGAGTAGGACTATCTTCGCCGAATACCTCCTCACCCGGAGCCTGTTCTCGACGAAGCTGTTTATCCGGGAGAAGAGGGACATCTTCTAAAATGATACCAGATACCTCCCCTCCTCCCTCCAACCCCCGTAGTAGTGATGAGCCCTGT
>WFYM01000002.1 GCA_015490115.1 Aquificaceae bacterium | reverse complement strand
TCCTTGGAAAGCTCGTAGACGAGGGCGTCGTAGAAGGCTTCCGCCCTCCCAAGCTCCTTGGGTGAGCAGTTCATACCCCTGTTGTTCCTCAAGAACTCGAGCCTGTCCCTTATCTCTTCCAGATCTACGAGCTGGAACTCACCTCTTACTTTCGGGGGTGCTTCTATGGGCGTTAGCTCCTCAGCTCCTACAAAGGCTGCGGTTATCGCCTTGGAAGCTAAGTTCATGGTCCTTATGGCGAAGACCTTGGAACCCACGTCGTCCGCCTCCGAAGCTAGTATGGCGGATATTTCCTTGTAGCCCTTCGTCTTAGCGTATAGGTAAGGTGCCTTGTCCCTCGCCCCGACTTGGAAGGCTTTAACTACAGCCCTTTGAGCTTCGTCGATCCCTTGGGTCACCCTGAAGGCGAAGGAAAGACCTAAGGCTAAAAGCAGTATCCCTAACCACCTCATACCTTCCCCCCCTCTCGAATTATACTATACGGACGGACACTCTATTAATTTAGGCACTCAAATTTATCAGCACCTCACCACCTCCTCCGTATACTTCTCCATCTCGAGGACTACGCAGGAGTCTACAAGTTCCTTTGCAATCCTCGTCGAACCGTAAACCTTCCTAAGCTCGGATCTGTAAGCGTCGAAGAAGTCCTCGAAGACCTCCTCTCCTGAGGTCCCGAGGGCGTAGAATTTGCCGTCTTCGTAGGAAAGGACTATCGCGGTAAGGGGAGAAGGTGCGGGACCCTCTATCACCTTACCGCCCCTTTCGGGATCGAAGGCGGACATGTGGGCGCAACACTGGATTACTTTGTCCCTCCCCACGAGCTTCGAGACCTTTCCTTCAGGGTAGTAGTTGATCAGGCTGTATTCCTTTTTCGGGAAGCTGAGCTGGTGGGTGCATATGGCGGAAAAGGCGACGACGCTCCCTTTCGGACCGACTCCACCCCTCCAAAGGTATGAGGTCCCGTTCTTTAGCTTGACCTCGACGGGACCCACCTTCTTTCCAAGGTCTATCAGGAGGCAAGGGGTGGACCTGTAAGGGTAGAAGAAGATATACTCCTTCGAAGGGTCTATATCTTCCGGTCTCAAGGGTTTCCCGTCTTCTCTCAGGAGAAGGGCTTTTTTGTAGGGTTTGAAGGACTCAGCTCCGAAGGACCTTCCGAGCATGAAGGGTGCGAAAGCTACCGCCGTGCAAACTTTCAGAAACCTCCTCCTGTCCATACCCAAACCCTCAAAAAAAAATTTAAAGGGGCGACGGGAAGAGGGGGTCAGCTGAACATGTCCCTGTAGAGACCCTTTGCCCATTCGAGGTAGGCTATCCAGTTCTTCTTGGAGGGTGTGTTGTCCATCTTCACGTTGTGGAAGGCGAACTCGTTCTTCTTGGGGTCGTATTTGTAGGTGAGGTCGACCCAAACAGCCTTTTCCTTGTCAACACCTGAGTAGCAGAGGGTCCTCGGTGGTCTGTAGGGCATCTCCTTACCGCGTATGAGGTTGACGACGAATTCAGCTACTATGTGGGCTTCTGAGTTCGCTGTGTTCCCGCTCTTGGAGAAGGGCTGGTTCCTCGCATCCCCGGTGCATAGGATCCTCTCGTCCTCGACAGTCTGATACCAAGGCCACCTGAGAGCTGGCCACCTATCACCCTTTTTGACGAGTCCGGCTTTGAAGACTATGGGTGCGGACTTGCACCTCGGGTAGAGGTTGAGGTCGTCGAACTTCACGTCCCCCACGTTCGTAACTATCCTCTTCCTCCCGAAGTCAACCTCCTTTATCTGGGCGTTGGGCAGATACTCTATGTAGCCCTTCACGTATTCGTTCCAAGCCTTGTGGAACCCCTCAGCCTTGACGGGCGGATCGTTGTGGGGATCTATTAGGATCACCTTACCAGGGACCTTGTTCTTCTTGAAGAACCAAGCCACCATGGTAGCCCTCTCGTAGGGACCTGGTATGCACCTGTAGTCGAGACCGGGCGGGACGGTGATCACGAAGTTCCCCCCTTCGAAGTCGTGTATCTTCTGCTTCAGCCTTATGTGTTCGTTCCCCGGCTTGAAGGCTGCCGGGTATTTTGTCATGGCTATCTCAACGTCCCTCGGGTCGGTCCCCACCCACTGGGAGTAGTCGTAGTCTATGCCTGTCGCAAGAACAAGGTAGTCGTAGTGGATCTTACCGAGGTTTGTGTAGACGAACCTCTTTTCCCTGTCTATATCGTGGACCATGGCGTTGACGAAGTGGTAGCCGTATTTTGAAGCTGGCTTGAGGTGGCTGTGTATCAGGAACTCTAAGGGAACGAGGTCTACGAGCCAAAGGTTGCTCACGGGACAGGACATGAACATCGCCCTCCTCTCTATTAGGACGACGTCGACCTTCGGGTCTTTTTTCTTTATATACTTGGCGAGCGTGGAACCCGACCACCCACCTCCGACTATCACAACCCTCGGCGAACCCTTCGAGGGCTTCGGAAGGTTCAGCGTTTCAGCCTTTTTAGCGAAGGTGGGTGATCCGATCAAGGAAACCACCGCTCCCGCACCTACAGCCTTGAAAAGATCCCTCCTGCTCACACCCATGCCTGCACCCCCTCTTGCGTTTTTACCTTTTTAAATGCAAACTCGGTGCCAAAAGGAAGGACCTCTCCTTAAGTCTCTTCAGATAAGGTGCGTATGGAGGGGTGTGACAGATCTGTCACAAAGGGGACAGCCTTGACATCTTAACAACTTTTACACCTTAGCCTAAATTTTATCCGATGGACTTTTCCGTGTTCGACGACTTCGAGGAAGAGGTGGTCGTAATAGACAAGAACTACAGGATAGTTTACGCCAACAAAAAATACGCTGAGGACATGGGCTACAGCTCTCCCGAAGAGGTGATAGGGGACTTTTGCTACGTGGTTTCCCACCACCAAGAGGAACCCTGCGACGGAGAGTGCCACCCATGTCCCCTCAAGGAGATAGAAAAGCACGGGAGGTCCGTAAACGTCGTCCACACCCACTACACCCACGACAACAGGGAGCTTCCCGTCGAGATATCAGCCTTCCCGATAGACGGAGGCTCCAAGATACTCCAGATAATAAGGGAGATAAGGAGCGACAAAGAGAGGTATTACCTCTTCAGCCTCTCTCAAAAGCTAAGCTCCGTAGGATTCTTAGCCCTCGGCATAGCCCACCAGCTAAGCACACCCTTAGGGACCATCCTCCTCGCCCTCGAAGACTTGGAAGAGAAGTTCGGTCCGTGCGAGGAGATAGACCTCATAAAAAGCTCCGTTGAGAACTGCAAAACCCTCGTGGACAGGCTCCTCCACCTCGTGAGGAGGGGAGGCTCTAAGGACCTCGTGAACATAAGGAGGGCTGTCTCGGAGGCTGTCGATCTATTGAAGGTCTACGCGAAGGAGAGGGGAGTTTCCATAGAGGAGGATCTCGAAGAGGTGGGATACTCCCTATGTTGTGAAGCTGACATCAGACACCTCGTCCTCAACATAGTCTTGAACGCAATTCAAGCCTCCGAGAGCGGGAGCAAGGTTTGGGTGAGGCTAAGGAGGGGAGAAGGCTCTTGGGTTCTCGAGGTGGAGGACAGGGGGTGCGGTATAGACCCGGAGGACCTCGGTCGCATATTCATACCCTTCTACCAAGGTAAGGGGAAGAGGGAAGGGGCTGGACTCGGTCTTGCGATAGTAAGCAGCATAGTCAAGGAGTATAAGGGTTCAATCGACGTCAGGAGCAGACCCGGAGAAGGGACCCTTTTCAGGGTCTCCGTTCCTCTCTCTTAACTTCCTCATCTTCCTGAAGACGGTCCTCCTGCTGCAGCCGAGGACCTCAGCCACCTTCGAAACGCTCCCGAGCCTCCTGTAGAGATACTCCACATACATGAGTTCGAGGTCCTCGAGGGAGGGGAGCTTGGAGAACATCTCCTCGGGACAGAAGTTGTTCCCTTCAGGTCTCAGGCACACGTTCTCGTCAACGAACTCACCTTTAGAGAGGAGGGCAGCCCTTTCCATCGTGTTCTTCAGCTCCCTTATGTTGCCGGGCCAGTGGTAGCTCATGAGGTCCCTCAAGGTGGACTTCCTTATCTTCTTCTTGTATCTGCTGAGGAAAAACTCGGCAAGGAGCGGTATGTCCTCCTTCCTCTCCCTGAGGGGAGGGACGTTTATCTCCACAACGTTGAGCCTGTAAAGGAGGTCGCTCCTGAAGTCTCCTTTTGCCACCATCTCCTCCAGGTTCCTGTTGGTAGCTGATATTATCCTCACGTTCACCTTTATCTCTTTTAGACCCCCCACCCTCCTGAAGCTCCTCGTCTCGACGAACCTGAGGAGCTTGGGCTGGACGTGTAAGGGGACGTCCCCTATCTCGTCGAGGAAAAGGGTCCCTCCGTCCGCAAGCTCCACGAGACCCATCTTCCTCTGGACCGCTCCCGTATAAGCCCCCTTCTCATGACCGAAAAGCTCGCTCTCGAACAGATGCTCAGGTATCGAACTGCAGTCGACGACTATGAAGGGTCCCTCCCTCCTCGGCGACATCCTGTGTATGTATCTCGCTATAACCTCCTTACCCGTTCCCGTCTCTCCCCTCAGGAGGACGTTGACGTCCGATCTTGCCACCTTTTCCGCGGTCTCTAAGACCTCCCTGAACTTGGGACTTTTAGTCTCGAGGAGGACTTCTTGGTCCTTTTCGAGGAGGATGCTCCTCAAAGCCCTGTTCTCCTCTTCGAGCCTCTTCTCCTTCAAAGCCCTGTCTATGCTAACTTCGAGTATGTCGAAGCTGAAGGGCTTTTGTATGAAGTCGGTAGCCCCGCTCCTCATAGCCTCCACAGCCGTCCTCACGTCCCCGTAGCCCGTTATCACTATGAACTTAGCTTGGACGGAACCCGAAAACTCCTTAATGAGGTCGAGACCGTTCATGTCTCCGAGCCTTATGTCCAGGAGGACGACGTCGTAAGCCCTTGTCCCTATAAGCTCCCTCGCCTCCGCACCCGTTGACACCCTCTCCACTTTAAAGCCCTTCTCTCTTAGCTTCCTCTCCAGGATCCTGCTCAGGCTCTCGTCGTCCTCTACGAGCAGGATCCTCCCCATAGTGTCAATTTTGGCACCTTATTTCTCCCTTTGCGATAATTTTTTCTTCTGGCGGTTAAAATAGGACTTATGGAGAGCTACGTCCTCGACACGAGCGTCTTCACGAACCCCGACATATACACCACCTTCGAGGAGGACCAGCTCGGAGCCATAGAGAACTTCCTCCACCTCGCCATGCATTCGGGAGCCAACTTCTACATGCCCACCTCCGTTTACGAGGAGATGCTGAAGATGGTGGACCTCGGACCCCTCGCTCCCGAGTTCGAGATGGTAGTCAAGATAAGGTCACCGAGGAAGCACTCGATAATGATACCGAGCGAGATACTCTACGAACTCATAGACGAGATAAGGCACAGGATAAACAAAGGCTTAAGGATTGCTGAGGAGCATACGAAGGAGGCTGGGAGGGTGACCGAGAACGACGTGGGAAGGCTCATAAACAGGTTGAGGGAAAAATACAGGGAAGCCCTAAGGCAAGGGATAATAGACAGCAAGGAGGACGTGGACGTCATCCTTTTGGCTTACGAGATAGACGGGACAGTAGTCACAGGGGACGAGGGTCTCAGGAAGTGGGCTGACAAGGTGGGGATAAAGATAGTGGATGCGAAAAACTTCAGGGGTATCCTCGAGAGCCTAATCAAACACAAGACCTCCGCCGAGTAGGTGTCCGAGGAGTCCAGTCATGTTCAGGAACACCTTGTCGAAGGTGAGGACCCACATGTTCCCCTCCCGCCTCAGCTCCCTCTCTACGACCTGTATGTGCTTTGAGGTCCTCTGGAGAAGGTCTAAAAGAGCAACAGCGTTCTCCTTTTTGTGGAACCTGCACCTGAAGGTCCTGTATACCTTCCTCTCCCTTTTGAACTGCTCTATGGCATCGAAGAGACCGTCTATGAAGGCTTTACCGAGCTGTTCGTAGAGGTGCCTCGTCCTCTCGATCCCCTCCTCCTCCATGAAGAGGACGAGCCTGAGGAGCCTGTTCGTGTAGTACTCCGCTGGAAGCTGGAGCATGTTCTTGGCGGTAACCTTTATGTCGCTCAGGTTAGCGTAGCTCGTTATGTATTTTGCCCTCTTTCCTCTCTCCTCCTTGAAAACTACACCCTCCCTCCCCTCCTCGTTTAGCTTCAGGAGTATCTTCTTGAGGGTAGGGATATCCTCGTGGGTGAACTCGCCGAAGACCTCAACGAGCGGTAAAGAGTAGCGTTCCGCCATCTTCAGCTTTTCCCTCTGGGGAAGGAAATCTTTCGAGTTCTTCCTCATTATGTCGAAGACGAACATCCTTATGTCCTCCTTGACGAAGGGTGGACTCTCTTCTATGTAGGGGTTCTCCGGACCCGCAACCTCGACGCAGAGGACGAGGTCGGGGTTCTCCTCGAAGAAGGTAAGGTCTATGAAGTCTTCGAGTCTGTCCATGGTGAAGGGGCAGAGGTAGCCTCCCCTCGAGAGGGCTACGATTCTGTCCTTTATCCTGAATATCCTCACGTTGTAGCCGTCCACCTTCTCCTCCGCCCAGAAGGGACCTTTGAACTGTTCCTTTAGCCCCTCCTCGAGCATGAATATCCTTCCTATGTGGGGGTATCCCCAGACTACCGTGTCCTGAAAGAGGGCTGTTCCCCTCGGGACCTCTTTGAAGTCGTCCGAAAACCTTAAGTATTCGAGACCTAAGAAGGATTCGGACCTTGCCTTCCTCTGCCTTACAGCCTCCTTCACAAGGTCAGCGTCAATCACTGATAAGAGAATACCACAGCATTAGTCCGTCGTGGCTCCCCATTATGTCCTCGGAAGCCCTCTCAGGATGGGGCATCATGCCAAAGACGTTTCCCTCTTTGTTCATGACGCCCGCTATGTCCGAAACCGAGCCGTTAGGGTTGTCGATATACCTGAAGACGATCTGACCGTTCTCCTCGAGTTTTTTTAGCTCCCCTTCCGGAACGTAATACCTCCCCCCGTGGTGGGCGACGGGTATCCTCAGGACCTCACCCTTTTCGAGCTTCTTCGTTATCCTCGTGTTCGGGTTTTCGACCTTCAGCCTAACCTCCTTGCAGACGAACCTCATGTTCTCGTTGGGGAGCAAGGCTCCGGGGAGGAGTCCGAGTTCGGTGAGTATCTGGAAGCCGTTGCATATACCGAGGACTATACCCCCCTTCTGGGCAAAATCGTAGACAGCCTCCGCGAGCGGAGTCTTCGAGGCGAGGGCGCCCGGTCTCAGGTAGTCCCCGTAGGAGAAGCCACCCGGAAGGATAACCACGTCGAAGCCAGAAAGGTCCTTTTCTTCATGGTGGACGAAGCTCACCTCCTGCTCCAGAACGTCCCTTATAACGTAGTAGGTGTCGTAGTCGCAGTTGGAACCGGGGAAGACGCAGACGGCAAACTTCATAGAATCTCCTCTATCTCATACTCCTCTATGAGGGGGTTGACTATGTATCTCTCCACCAAGCTCTTTACGTCCTGCTCTTCTTCTATCTCGAACTCGACGAGCTTTCCTACGGTCACGTTCTTTGCCTTCAGCCCCCTCTCACGGAGCATCTCTTGGACCGCCCTTCCCTGAGGGTCGAGGAGACCCTTCTTAGGTCTTATCAGGACCCTCACCTTCTTCATGACCTTCCCTCGACTTCACAACCACCCTATTTATCCTGTCCTCACCTATGTCCCACCTCCTCCTCGTCAGCCTGTCCCTCCCTTTAGGGACCTTGTCGGAGACGGAGACCCTGTCGTAGAAAGCCTTTCCCGAAGAGGTGGTAATAAGGAGATCGACGCCGTCCTTCAGAGGTATGAGGTCCGCCATCCTCTCCCTAGCGGAGACGAGGACCTGAACACCCTTCACCCCCCTGTTCCTCACGGGTACGTCCCCCTCGCCGATGAGCTTCACCCTCCCGTCCGTCGCCACGACTAAGAGGTAAGGTTCCCCCCTCAGGATCCTAACACCTACCACCCTGTCCCTCGGCTCCACCTTAATCCCCTGAACACCCTTCGTTCCGGGAGTTGCGGGCGGTATCTCCCTGACGTTGAACCTCGCCACCCTTCCCCTTTCTGTGAACATTATGACGTCGCTCTCGTCGATAGCCTGAGATATTCCCGCCACCTCGTCCTCCTCGGAGAGCTTAATTATACCCATACCCTGAGCCTTATACTCGAACTCGACGAGGGGTATCTTCTTTATAAAGCCCTTCTTTGTGGCGAGGAGGAGCCTGTCCGCGAACCTCTCCCTTATGAAGGCTCCTACTATTTTCTCACCGGGTTCCTTCAGGGACACCCTCGAACCTTTCAGGGCTTCCGAACCCGCTATCCAGTAAACCCTTCCCCTGTTCGAGACGAGGAAGAGACCTTCGGTGAAGGGAACGTCGAGTATGTCGACGACGGGGGCTTCCCCCTCCTGTATCTCTTCGAGGGGAACAACCCTCCCGTTTTCGAGGACAGCAACGAGCAGAGAACCTCCCTCAGGCTCACCCTCCACACCTTCGACGAACGTCCTCCTCGGGTCCCCGAACTTTTCGATCAGCTCCTTAGTCTCCTCTATGAATATCCTTATCCTCTCCTCCTCGCTCCCTATAACCCTCCTGTAGTAGCTTATCTTCTCCTCGAGGTCCTTCTTTTCTTCCTTTAACTTCTCCCTCTCGAGGGAGGTGAGCCTCTGGAGCCTCATCTCGAGGACAGCCTGGGCCTGCCTTTCGGTCAGCCCGAACCTGTTTACGAGAAAGGCTTTAGCCTCTTGAGGATCTTTAGACCTCCTTATCCCCTCTATAACCTCGTCGAGCTTCTCTATAGCTTTTAAGAGTCCTTCAACTATGTGGAGCCTCTCCTCAGCCTTCCTCAGGTAAAACTTCGTCCTCCTCAGGATCACCTGAACCCTGTGCTTTATAAACTCCCTCAGGAGGTCCTTTATACCGACGAGCTTAGGCTCCCCGTCCACGAGGACGACGAAGTTGACGGGAAAGCCTTTCCTGAGCTGGGTGTATTTGAAGAGCTTTTTGAGGACCTTCTCTCCTTTTGCATCCCTCTTTAGCTCTATAACTATCCTTATACCTTCCTTGTCGGACTCGTCCCTTATGTCAGAAATTTCTTTTATCTTCCCGCTCCTTACAGCGTCCGCTATCTTCTTTATAAGCTCCGACTTGTTAACCTGAAAGGGTATCTCGGTAACCACTATCTGCTCCCTACCCCCTTGGACCTTCTCAACGTGAGCCTTCGCCCTTATCTGTATTGTTCCCCTCCCGGTCTCGTAAATTTCTTTTAGATCCTTTGCGTTCTCCACGACACCTCCCGTCGGAAAGTCCGGTCCCTTTATGATCTTGAGTATCTCCTCGGTCGTCATGTTCGGGTTCCTCGCAAGCTCTATGAGGGCTTTTCCGACCTCCCTCAAGTTGTGGGGAGGGATGGAAGTTGCAAGACCCACAGCTATCCCAGCTGTTCCGTTGCATATGAGGTTGGGGAACTTGGAGGGGAGGACCGTAGGCTCCGTTAAGGTGTCGTCGAAGTTGGGGATGAAGTCTACAGTTTCCTTGTCTATGTCTTCGAGCATCTCGACGGCTACCTTCGAGAGTTTGGCTTCTGTGTTGTGGTTTATTATCCCGTTGGCTACAAAGGAGTGGCATCTGCTGTCTACCCTGATCGAGTAAACCGTTTTGTATCCACCGAAACCTTTGAATACAACCTGATCGAAGAAATACCGGTTCCTCAGAAACTCTTTAACGAGTTTGAGATCCTCATCATCTAAGTATCTTTCAAGCAAAGGCATATACCTTTCGAGGCTTTCGTATCTGTCGATGTTGTGCTTTATAAACCATTCACCGAACCTGAACCTGTATTTTTTCCTCAAATATTGAGAAAGGAAGGGTATTTTGTCGGTTCTGCTGAGAGCCTTCCCGTAATCTTTTATGTACTCCTCAAGTTTTCTCTGCTTTTCTCCTACAAAACCTATCTCCTCAGCAAACTTTTTTAAGTTTCTTGCACCACTTATCAGCAGTCTGTATATGTGCTTGTCTCTGTGGATCCTGCTCACTATACCGAAGTTCAGAAGAACTATCTGCAACTGCTTTATAAGCTTTAGGCTCTTTGAGTGGTAAAATACAAGAACCGTTTGTCCAACTTTGCTGACGCTACCGTCCTCTTCGAACAAAGCCCTCAAGAAAGCTCTCTGTACCTTTTTAGAGGATCTGAGAACTACCTGAGGTATCTCCTTTTCCTCAGATCTGTGGTCAAAGCCAAGCTGTCTTACGCGTTCTACAAAGCTTTTTTCGTGTATTTGATACTCGACCAAGGTTTTACCGCTCTTTATAAGACACCTTTCAAACTCCTCTGTGAATTCGTGATCTGCGTTTGAGAAGCCAACTCTTTGAACGTTCACATACCCTTCGCTTACAAGACTTCCCAGAAGGAAAGCCTCCTCTTCAGTTATCAGATCCTCCTCAGGGAAAAACTGGGAATCCCTCGCCACAACAACGTAGTCTCCCTCCTGCAGTTCGTATAAGGTTTTCCACCTGTAAACAGGTTTGCCGTTTTCTCCTTTTGTAAGTGTAAGCACTGGATGGTTATAGCTCCCTTCTATCTCAAGACCTGTAGCTGTTCTTATCCTTATAGTCGGGTGCTTGCCTGAGTTGAAAAACCTGTCAGCTCTACTGACCTTCCCGTTCAAGGATAGGACCTTGAGATCTATCCTATGTTCCGAGGAATCCTTCGAGTTCGGAACGAGGGACTCTATAGGTATTAAACCTTTCTCGGTCAGCACCAGCGAATCTCCGACTATACAGTACCTCATCTGGGCTGGAGGGTCGCCGTCCACGGAGCCGAAGTTGCCCTGACCGATTATCAGGGGATACCTCATCGAAAAGTCCTGAGCCATCCTGACGAGGGCGTCGTAGACAGCCTGATCACCGTGGGGGTGGTATTTGCCGAGGACCTCCCCGACTACCCTCGCACTCTTCTTGAAGGGCTTTTCGGGAGTCAGCCCCATCTCGAACATGGCGTAGAGTATCCTCCTCTGGACGGGCTTCAGACCGTCCCTCACATCGGGGATAGCCCTCCCCACTATGACGGACATAGCGTAGTCTATGTAGGACTGCTTTACCTCCTCCTCGATGGGAACCTCTATGATTTCCATAGGTTTAAAGATTATACCACAGCTTCGACGATACCCTCCTCCCTCCTCACCGTGAAGGTCCCCTCCCCCAAAAACCTCTCACATACCCATAGGTTCGTTGTGAGATGTCCCGTGAACTCGGAGACCTTTATCCTACCCCCAGCGAGACCTATCCAAGGGACGAGGTGGTCCGCAAGGTGCCTGTCCACGTTAGCACCCCTTTTAATGTCTTCCAAGAGCTTCTTTGCACACTCTCCACCCACCTCCTCCGCGGGCTTTCCCTTCTTCCCCAAAGAGTCAGCACCCATCACGTTCCCCTCTCCGTCCTCGATCCACATGGTGACGCTCGTCCCTATCGATATGCTACTTACATACTGCCTGTAAACCTCAGGTTGAGGGAGTCCGGTCTCCTTCCATACCTCGACGGCACCTTTTACCTGTCTCTCCACCACCTTCCTACCCCTCAAGGAGCTGTGGGCAACGGAGAGGAGGTGGACCCTTTTCACCTCCCCGCTCAGACCTTTAAAAGGTCCCCTCCTCTCCTTTAAAAACTCCCTGATCTCCTTTAGACTTTTTAGCTCCTCCTTTAAACCGCTCCTCACCCTGAGGACCACCTTCCCACCCCCTCCGGGAGTGTAGCCCCTCTGGAGGAGTTCTACCCTCACAAAGTCGGGTATATTAAGTAGGTATGTGAGGTAAACGAACCTGAACCAGTCTATAGTTGGACCTCCGGGAACCTCCGTCCCTCCTGTTATGCTGATCTCCACCTCCCCGGGGACAAAGAGTGTGACCGGAAGGACAGCTTGGAGGAAGAGGCTCACGGAACCCGCCGTCTTGAAGTCCACCTCATACGTCCCTCCCCTCAGCTTCTTCGGAACGAAGGTGATCTCTTTGGACCCCAGCCTCGCACCTTCTACCTTCGCGGAGCAGATCTCCTTCAGAGCTTTGACGACCCACAGGTGCTGGCGCTTCAGACCGGGCTTTTCCCTCCTCGACCTTATCTCCCTTATCCTCACGGGGACCTTAAGGATACAGCTGAGAAACAGAGAGGTCCTTAAGATCTGACCTCCGCCCTCTCCGAAAGAGCCGTCTATCTCTATCATTCTAAAATCTTTAGTATAATGCTTCGGAGATACTTCCTCGTCCCAGCCCTTATCGGTCTCATCGTGGGAGTCTTTGCTGTCCTTCTCGTCTTTGCTATAGACCTTGTGAGCCATTTGGTTCTCGAGAACATCGTGGGATACGATCAGCCAAAGCCGGCGGGTGAGGGTGGTTACGCAAACTACACCTTCCCGGCTTACCCCTTACTGCTTCCCATAACGGTCGCCCTCGGCGGACTCTTCTCGGGTCTCCTCACAAAAAGGTTCTCTCCCGAATCCGCGGGCGTAGGGACGGACTCCGCTATAAACGCTTACCACACAGGGAGGGAAATATCCCTCAAGACCTCGCTTGTGAAGCTCATCACCTCCGCTGTCACCATAGGGACGGGAGGGACATCAGGTAGGGAGGGACCGATAGCCCTGATAGGTGCAGGTGTAGGCTCTTGGATAGCGAAGCTGCTCGGTCTCACGGAGAGGGAAAGAAGGACGGCGATCGCCGTGGGTCTCGGAGCAGGGGTAGCAGCCATATTCAAGGCACCTTTAGCCGGAGCCATAATAAGCGCGGAGGTCTTTTTCAGAAGAGACTTCGACATAGAAGCCATGATCCCGAGCTTCGTAGCCTCTATCACAGCCTACACCCTCTTTTGCAGTTTCTTCGGCTTCCAGCCCATATTCTCCGCAAAGATCCCTGAGACCTTCAGCTGGGACCTTTTAACCCTCCTCCTATTTGCAGGACTCGGTCTCCTCTGCGGTCTCGTAGTCAGACTATACGTCCGAACTTTCTTCTTAGTCAGGGACCTGTTTTCAAGATCCGGTCTTCCAGAATACGTAAAGCCAGCTTTGGGAGGCTTTATAGCGGGAACCGTCAGCGCCTTGGTTCCCATATCCGTAGGTAACGGCTACGGTTGGCTACAGATGTTCATGGACGGTGCTTTATCGGATCCGCTCCTTGCCCTTCTGGGAGCGGTAGCTGTTGTCCTCGGAGTTTCATTCACAATAGGTTCTGGAGGTTCAGGAGGGGTCTTCGGACCGTCGGTTATGGTGGGGGGTCTCGTCGGAGCCTTCTACTCACTCACCTTAAACAGCGTATACGGTATGGATCTTAGCGTCCCCTCCTTCATGATAGTTGGTATGGTGTCCCTATTCGGAGGTGCTGCTAAGGCTCCCCTCTCCACCATAATCCTCATAGCGGAGATGACGGGAGGATACCAGCTGCTCGTCCCAGCCATGCTTTCGGTCCTTATAACTTACTTCCTGAGCGGAGAAAGGAGCATATTCCCGAGTCAAGTAAACACACGCCTCGACTCACCAGCCCACGCGGACGAGTGGGGGATATACCTCCTCGAGAGGGCGAGGGTAAAAGAGTTCATGAACAAGCCAGTTACCGTAAGCCCCGATACCCCCCTCTCAGAAGTCCAGCGTATTATGGCGGAGAAGCTGATAGGTGGGCTACCGGTCGTCGAGGAAGGGAAGCTCGTCGGCATAGTGACGAAGAGCGACCTCTTCAAGGTCCCCGAAGATTTAAGAATAGAAACACCCGTTAAGGAGGTGATGACGAAGGAAGTTATAACCGTCCAGCCCGAGGTGAGCCTCGCCGAAGCCCTAAAGGTTATGTCCGGGAAGGGTGTGGGGAGGCTACCCGTAGTTTCGAGGGAGGGGAGGCTCGTCGGTATAATAGCGAGGGCGGACATAGGAAGGGCTATGAGGAAGCTCTCAAGCTAACCTTATCTTTATGTAACCCTCTTCTATCTTCGCACCTTGAGGTTCCAACTTCCTCAGCTTCCTCGGAAGGAGTATGTGGCTCTTGAAGTTGCCGACCCTCACCACTATCTCCTCCTCAGACTTCAGGAGCGAGACGGTTTCCTTCTTCACAAAGGGAGCCTTTATCCTCAAAGTGTAACCTTCCTCTTCCTTTAAAAATTCGTAGGGTCTTTCCTCGAAAAACACTTCGGAGGGGTCCCTGTCCTTGTATACCAGATCCGCAAGTTCTTTTAACTTCTTCTCCCCGAAGACCTCACCCCTCATCAGGGGGACCTCGAACACGGGAACGGGTGAGAAGAAGCTCTTTATCTCTTCGAGATACCTCCTCTGGACCTCCACCCACTCCTTCAGATACTGGCAGTCAACCAACTCCTTCGGTATCACCCTGTTTATGAGGACAGCGTCCACGTTAACTCCGAAGAGGTTGAAATACATAAAAGCCCTCTGACTTTCTTTTACCACCATCTTTTCGGGGTTCGTGACGAGCCTCACCGAAGTTACTTTCGGATCCACGAGGACCTCGTCGACCCCTTTCAGCTTCTCGTAGAAGTTCTCGAGGGCTTTGAAGTACGCCTCGTCGGGGAGTGGGACATCAGATAGCCTTCCTACAACAGGTCTTGCAACCCTCATCACGAGCCTCTCCGTCTTGAAGATCTTCTTCATATACCACTTGAGGACCGTGGGCATGGAGACGAACCTGAGGGACTCACCCGTAGGAGGTAGGTCGAGGATGAGGACGTCAAACTCCTTTTCCCTGTAGTATTTATTGACGTACAGGAGGCTCGTCACCTCCTCCATACCGGGGAGGATCGCAAGCTCCTCCGCCACTATCTCGTCGAGTCCCGTCGTGTTGAAGAGTATCTCGAGGAATCTGTAAACGTCGCCCCAGTATCTGTCTATCTCCTCTTGTACGTCTATCTCCTGTATCCAGAGGTTCTCCTTTATCTTCACAGGGAGACCCTTGGCTGAGAGTCTCTCCTCTTCGGTAAGGTCGAAGGCGTCCGAGAGGGAGTGGGCGGGATCCAGAGAAACGACCAGTGCCCTGTAGCCCATCTCGGAGAGTTTGTATCCCGTCGCAGCCGAGAGGGTCGTCTTCCCGACTCCCCCTTTTCCTGAGAAGAGTATTATCCTCATGACCAGAAAAATTTTACAAATGACTCTACCATAGAGCGGTTCCTAAAATATTCTGCGACGGGAAATCAGTTGAAAAACATTCGTAATTAGTATATAATAATTCAATCAAAAATTAGGAGGTGGTGAAAATGAGGAGGAAATCTCTGGTAGCTTTGGTCCTCGGAAGCTCCCTTCTTATGGGAGCGGGGAAGTCGGAGGACGTGAAACTCCTCGAAGAAGCGAGAAAATACTTCCAACCCCTCCCGAAGGTGGCGGAAAGCAAAGAAAACCCGGTAACCCCTGAGAAGGTAAAGCTCGGCAAGATGCTCTACTACGATCCGAGACTCTCAAAGAGCGGGCTGATAAGCTGCAACACCTGCCACAACTTAGCCACTTACGGAGTCGACAACCTTCCCACATCCGTTGGACACAGGTGGCAGATAGGACCGAGGAACGCTCCTACCACTTTGAACGCGGCTCTTCACGTCGCCCAGTTCTGGGACGGGAGGGCGAAAAACGTCGAGGAGCAGGCTAAAGGTCCCATCCTGAACCCCATAGAGATGGCTATGGACTCACCCGAAGCGGTGATCGAGAGGCTAAGATCAATACCCGAATACGTCAAGCTTTTCAAAAAAGCCTTCCCCAACGAAGAGGATCCCCTCACCTACGAGAACGTGGCGAAAGCTATAGCAGCCTTCGAGAGGACCCTTATGACACCTTCGAGGTTCGACGAGTTCCTAAAGGGAGACCTTAACGCTCTCACGAGGGAAGAAAAGGAAGGTCTGAAGCTCTTCATAGAGATAGGTTGCGTAAGTTGTCACAACGGACCTGCTGTAGGTGGGGGTATGTTTGCTAGGTTTGGCATAGTGGAAGCTTACTGGGAGGCGACGAGGGAGTTCGTGACCCTCGAAAAACCCACGATGCCAATGGACGTCGGTAGGTTCGCTGTCACCCAAAAGAAGGAAGACCTATACGTCTTCAAAGTCCCCTCCCTCAGGAACGTCACGAGGACCTACCCCTACTTCCACGACGGGTCGGTATGGAACTTGGAAGACGCTGTTCAGATAATGGCGAAAGTCCAGCTCGGCAAGGAGCTGTCAA
>WFYM01000001.1 GCA_015490115.1 Aquificaceae bacterium | reverse complement strand
ATATGGATCTTCTCCGCGACGTCTTCGAGTTCCTCGTTCCAAAGCGTCCCGTTCGTCTCTATCTGGACGGTGAAGCCTTCCTTCAGGAGAGCTTTTACGAGCTTCCCGAGGTTGGGTTCTGTGAAGGGTTCACCTCCCGTTATAACAGCGTGTCTGAAGGGTGAGGACCTCGCTCTCTCTATTACACTTTCGAGGGGGAACTCCGAGCCTCCCCGGAAATCGAGGGATTCGGGTTGGTCACACCAAGGACACCTCAGGTTGCATCCCTGAACCCTTATAAAGAGGGAGGGTGTCCCGACGAGCAGACCTTCCCCTTGTATGGTCTCGTATATCTCGCTGAGGTTCAAAGCGTTGGCTTTTCTAACTTTATCTCGTAGCATTCTATTAGGTCCCCCACCTTGACGTCGTTGTAGTCCTTTAGTTTCACACCGCACTCGTAACCTTTAGAGACCTCTTGAACGTCGTCTTTGAACCTCTTCAGAGACTCTATCTCCCCGTCGTAGACGACGACTCCGTCCCTTACGAGCCTCGCCTTCGCTCCCCTTACCACCTTCCCCTCTAAGACGTAGCAACCGGCAACCATCCCGACCTTCTTTATCTTGAAGGTAGCCCTCACCTCCGCTGTGCCGAGGACTTCTTCCCTCTTAATGGGTTCGAGGAGTCCCTCGAGGGCTTTCTTGACGTCGTCTATGACTTGGTAGATTATGCTGTAGAGTCTGACGTCCACCTTCTCTCTCTCCATCAGCTCCCTCGCTTTGGGGTCCGGTCTCGTGTTGAAGCCTATGATTATGGCGTCGGAGGCTTTGGCGAGCATGACGTCGTTCTCGGTGATCCCACCCACCGCTCCGTGTATTACCCTCACAGCCACCTTTTCCGTTGAGAGTTCCTCAAGGGCTTTCTTCAGGGCTTCGAGGGAACCCATGGTGTCAGCTTTTACGATGAGCTTCAGCTCCTTCGTCTCACCTGCCTCTATCTTCTTGTATATGTCCTCGAGTTTGAGGCTCTGGGCTGTTTTCTCCTCCTTTTCCTTCTTCTCCTTCATCTTCTCCGCTATCTCCCTCGCCTTCTTTTCGTTCTCCACCACGACGAGTGTGTCCCCGGCTGTGGGAAGCTCTTCAAAGCCGAGGACCTCGACGGGCATGGAGGGTCCCGCCTCCTTCACTTGCCTCCCCTTGTCGTCGAACATAGCCCTCACCCTTCCGAAGGTCGTCCCGGCTACGAATACGTCCCCCACCTTCAGAGTCCCCTCCTGGACTATGACCGTTGCAACGGGACCCCTTTTCCTGTCGAGCTTCGTCTCCACTATCACCCCTTTCGCCCTCTTGTTGGGGTTCGCTTTCAGCTCGAGAATGTCAGCGAGGAGAAGGATCATCTCGAGGAGCTGGTCAACGTTCTGTCCCGTCTTTGCGGAGACGTCGACGAATATGGTGTCCCCTCCCCACTCCTCGGGAACGAGTCCCTGTTCGGAGAGTTCCCTCCTCACCTTCATGGGATCAGCTTCCGGCTTGTCTATCTTGTTGACAGCGACTATTATCGGGACGTTGAAAGCCTTAGCGTGGTTTATAGCCTCTATAGTCTGGGGCATCACGCCGTCGTCAGCTGCGACGACGAGGACAGCTATGTCCGTTATCTGGGCGCCCCTCGCCCTCAAAGAAGTGAAGGCTTCGTGACCGGGTGTGTCGAGGAAGGTTATCTTCCTGCCGTTTACCTCGACCACGGAAGCCCCTATGTGCTGGGTTATGCCACCTTTTTCTCTTTCAGCTACGTTCGTCTTCCTTATTGTGTCGAGGAGGGTTGTCTTCCCATGGTCGACGTGTCCCATAACTACGACTACGGGGGGTCTTGGTTTTAGGTCCTCCGGTCTGTCCTCAACCTCCTCTATCAGAGGCTCCTCTTCTTTCTCTTCCTTCACCTCAGCGAGGAAGCCGAAGGTCTCAGCCACCTCAACGGCGACCTCGGGGGGTATCCTCTGGTTTATGGTCGCGAGGACCCCCCTCTTCATAAGCTCAGCTATTACCTTGTTCGCCGGGACATCGAGGAGTTCGGAGAGTTCCCTTACCGTTATGACCTCGGGTATCTGGACTATCTTTATGTCCTCCTCCTTCTTCTCCTGCTTCTTCTTCTCCTCTTTCTTTTTCTGGATTTTCTTCTGCTCCTTCTCCGCTACCTGAGTTTCTTTCGTCCTTTGCTCTTCCCTCTTGAACTCCCTGACAGTTCTTTTCCTTGCTTTCTTTTCTGGCTTCGGCTTTCTCTCCTCCTTCGGCTTTTCCCTTATCTCCTTTCCGAGGGTCTCTGCTATCACCTCCTCTATAGGCTTTTCCTCTACCTTTATCTCCTCCTCTTCCTCCTCCTCGGTGTAGGTCACGACCTCCTCAGGTTCCTCCTTCTTCTCCTCCGCTTTCTCCTCGGTCTGAGGTCTTCCGAAGACGTCGTAGATCAAGTCGAGCTGGTCCGCATCGAGGACGCTGAAGTTGGACCACTTCTTTTTCTCAGAGGACCACTCCTTGAGGAAGTCTATTATCTCCTTCGGCTTTACTCCAAGCTCCTTCGCGACGTCCTGAATGCGCTTTTTCTCCATCAAGAGATATATTATAGGCTCCGCATCTTCTCAAGCTACCTGCCATAATAGTATGGAGCATGGTGGAAGAACTCTGCAGGGAGCTGGGGGGTAAGCTCCTCCAGACCCACACCTCTTGGGTGATAGTTCTTGAGGAGGTGGTCTACAAGATAAAAAAACCTGTGAACTTCGGCTTTTTGGACTACTCCACCTTGGAGAAGAGGAGGGAGAACTGCGAGAGGGAGGTGATCTTAAACAGAAGGCTCTGTCCTCGGGTTTATATAGGCGTCGTTCCAATAAGCGAGGTAAAGGGAAGGTGGGTGATCGAAGACGACTCTAACGTCGTCGAGTGGGCTGTGAAGATGAGGAGGATACCCGAAGAGAGCCTCCTCGCAAGTAGGCTGGAAAAGACTACGGAGCGGGAGATAAAGGAAGTAGCAAAGGTTGTGGCTGAGTTCCACCTCTCCTCCGAAAGGAGGGGCGAGTTCGGGAGACCGGAGGTCATGAAGTTCAACACGGACGAGAGCTTCGAGCAGACGAGGAAGTACGTTGGCATCACCGTATCCAGAGAGGACTACGAGTTCATAAGAGATAGGACAAACAGGTTCTACGAAGTTTACAGGGACCTTTTCTACAAAAGGATCAGGGAGGGGAGGATAAGGGAGGGTCACGGGGACATAAGGCTCGAACACGTTGCCTTTTTGAAGGAAGGTGTATGCATATTCGACTGTATAGAGTTCAACGAGAGGTTCAGGTGCGGTGACGTCCTGAACGACATGTGCTTCCTCTCGATGGAGCTTGACCTATTCGGGAGGGAGGACTTAAGGAGAGCTTATGAGGAGGAGTATCTGAGGATAACCGAGGACCCTGAAGCTGACCTGTTCCTTCCCTTCTTCAAGTGCTACAGGGCTTATGTGAGGGGTAAGGTGAGCAGCTTCCTCCTCGACGATCCGCACCTTCCAGAAGATGAAAAGAAAAAAGCTCTCGAGAGGGCGAGGAAGCTCTTTTCCCTTGCGAGGAGATACGCGGAGGAGATGAGCTTTACATGAGCTGTTGCTGTTTCTTCAGGGCTTTCAGTATCCTCTTTCTCCTTGCACGCTCGCGCTTTTTCTTCCTCTCACTCGGCTTCTCGTAGTATTCCCTCCTCTTTACCTCGGTCAGGATCTGCTCCTGCTCGACCACCCTCTTGAACCTCTTTAAGATCTTCTCGGGAGACTCACCCTCTTGGACTATAACTACAGCCAAGACCTAACCTCCTCGGGCTAAGGATTATACCATAAACTTAAGATGGTGGTCGCCCTCCTTACAGACTTCGGGACAAAGGACGGCTTCGTAGGTGCCATGAAGGGGGTGATCCTGTCAATAAACCCGAATGTCCAGATAGTCGACGTATCCCACGAGGTGGAGCCTTTCAATATTCTGGAGGGCGCCCTCTTACTCAAAGCCCACTACAGGTTCTTCCCTAAGGGGACCGTCTTCGTCTGCGTTGTAGATCCCGGCGTCGGTTCCGAGAGGAGACCTTTGGCTGTGAGCTGCGGAGGATACTTCTTCGTCGGTCCCGACAACGGGATCTTCGATCTTGCCTTGGAAGACCTCGGATCGGAACCCAAAGCGGTTGTGATAGAAAACAGGAAGTTTACCCTTCCGGAGATCAGCAGGACCTTCCACGGAAGGGATGTGTTCGCACCAGTCGCAGCACACATAACGAGGGGTGTTCCCGTAGAAGAGTTGGGGAGGAGGGTAAAATACGAGCAGAAGCTCAGCCTCCCGGAAACTGTGAGGGAAGGGAAGGTTGTGAGGGGCAGGATAATCCACTTCGACAGGTTCGGGAACGCGATCACGAACGTCCCCTGCGGCAATTACTCCCATGGGAAGGTAAGGGGTGAGGAGGTGAAGGTCGTCCCGTTCTTTCAAGCTGGGGAAAAGGGAAAGCTGAACCTGATCTGCGGGAGCTTCGGCTTCATGGAGATCTTCACACCCATGGGGAGCGCGAAAGACACGTTCGGTCTTAAACTCGGTGAGGAGGTGGTCCTCTTGGAAGCTTGATTACAATATTCACATGAGGTGGAGCAGGTATTTCCTCTACACCTCTAAAGAAGACCCCGCTGACGCGGAAGCCCCCTCCCACAGGCTGCTCCTCAAAGCTGGCTTCGTGAAGCAGGTCTCCGCGGGTATATACGAGATACTGCCGGCTGGCTGGAGGGTGATAAGGAAGATAGAAAACGTAATAAGGAGGGAGATGGAGAGGTCCGGGGCGCAGGAGCTTCAGCTTACGGTCCTAAACCCAGCTGAGCTTTGGAAGGAGACGGGAAGGTGGGAGAGTTACGGTAACGAACTCTTCAGGCTAAAGGACAGGAACGGGAGGGAGTACTGCCTCGGACCTACCCACGAGGAGGAGATAACGGACCTCGTAAGAAGACACGTAAGGTCCTACAGACAGCTCCCCCTTATACTCTACCAGATACAGGTCAAGTTCAGGGACGAGAAGAGACCGAGGTTCGGACTCATAAGGGGGAGGGAGTTCATAATGAAGGACGCCTACTCCTTCGACGCGGACGAGATGTCAGCCATGATGTCATACGAATCCATGAAGTTCGCCTACGACAGGATATTCAAAAAGCTCAAGATAGACTTCATAGTAGCTGAGGCGAGCGTGGGGAACATAGGAGGATCGATATCCCACGAGTTCATAGCCTTCACCGACTACGGTGAGGCGAGGGTGGGCTTTTGTGAGAGTTGCGGATACGCAGCTAACACGGAGATAATACCGCTGAAAAGACAAGAGCCGGAAGATGAAGAAGAAAGACCCTTGGAGAAGGTGGAAACACCCGAAACCGACACGATAGAGTCTCTTTCCAACTACCTCAAGGTCCCTCCGAGGAAGATCCTGAAAGCCCTGCTCTACAGGGTAAGGGACGGCTGGGCTATGGTCCTCATAAGGGGGGACAGGGAGGTGGACGAGAACAAGTTGGAGGCTG